>JAFZMT010000141.1 GCA_017553245.1 Methanomicrobium sp. | reverse complement strand
GTTCGGGGCTGGCGGTGCTGGCGGGGTTGGGTGCGGTCGGGACGGGAGTGCGGGTGTTGTCGACAGCAATATATTAAATATAATCTAATCGGAAATTAGAGAAAAGGTGCGTAATATGGATGAAATAAGAATAATCTCGGAGCCGCCGTTTTCGAAGGATATTACCGTGTTTTTCGGTTTTCCCGGGAGCGGTCTGGTGGGCAGCATCGCCGTGCAGTACCTCGTGGATTCGCTGGGGTATAAGTATCTGGGCGGCATCACGGGGCGTTTGTTTCCGCCGGTTGCCATGATGATGGAGGGCGTTATCTCGTCGCCGATTCGTATCTACGGGAAGGATGACTGCGTTGCGGTGGTCTCGGACATTCCGATTCCGCCCGAGGACTGCTATGACCTTACTCAGGCGCTCCTTGACAGGTTTTCGGAGCATCGGATTAAGGAGGTCGCGGTTATCGCGGGTATAGTGACAAATTCGGGTGAGAAGAGAGTCTTCGGCGTCGGCAGCGAGCCGAAGAATCTGGATACCATAAGGGAGTTTGTCGATGTTCTGCCGATGGGAAGCATCTCGGGAATGGCGGGAAGCATACTTTCGGAGTGCAAGGCAAGGGGTATTCCCGCCATCGGGCTTCTCGGCGAGACCGTGAATGTTCCCGATCCGCGTTCAGCCGTCGCCGTTCTCGAAAAGGTCAACAAAATCTTCGAGTTCGATATCGACGTGGAAAAGCTTCTGACCGAGGCTGAGAGTATCGAGGAGTCGATGCAGAGAATTGCCGAGCAGATGAGCGGCAACGAGGATGAGAGCGAGCCTGTGAAGATTGAGCATCTTCCGATGTACGGGTGATTGAGATGAAGATTAATGCTTTGACGGGTATTTCGGCGACGGTGATCGCCGAGCTTAAAAAAGGAAAGGCGCGGACGATAGAACTTCAGAGCGCACACAATATCATTACGCTTATTGAGGTGCTTCCCGGGGATCATATCTTTATGACGGAGATTAACGAGGATGATCTTGCGGTCGGCGACCCGGGGATTGTCGTGAGCGTTATCAGCGTTTCCATCGGCATGAAGAGGATGACGGAGTATGCGCCGCTGCACTACTGCGAGGAGAAAGAGCGGATGACAGCCCGCGTTAAGGTGCAGTATGTGGATAAGACGACGGCGAAGTGCGTCGAGGGCTGCGAGTGGGAGAAGCCGACGATTGTGGATGTGATACGTTCGTCGGTTTATCATGCGGGATAAGCCAAAGAGCGTATAAGTGGCGTGCTGGTGTTCGTATGCCGCATCGGTCGCGGTGCGGGACAATGCGGATACCGTAATGCCGCCCGCTTTTTTATCCTAAATTACGCCGGTGACAAGTTTAATATGCGATAATCCCCAATATATTAAGGCAAGACTTGAGGCAGTCTTAATTGAGAGGTTAAGACGTAAGGCTTTTGTCGTGCGCTGTGGATCTGTGGCTTAGCCTGGATATAGCGCCGGGCTTCTAACCCGGATGCCAGGGGTTCGAATCCCCTCAGATCCGCTTTTTTGTGTTTTTTATAAGGACAGGACGCGTGCCGTTTTTCGTGTCACCTGCGGCATTATTATATATTTAGAATACAAATTTTCGTTTATTCGGTGATTTTGTGAAAAAGATAACAGTACTTTCAATTCTTATCGCCGCCGTTCTTTTTGCGGTGATGATAACGGCGGGGTGCACCTCGAATGCGGAGGCGGGCAACATCCCGCAGCAGACCGAACATGCTCTTCCCGGGCAGGTTGACGACTGGAAGACGGATAAGGTCATCGGCACATGGATTCTCTCTTCGATCAACAGCCATGTCGATCTCTCGCCTTACAGGGTTGATTCGGCAAAGCTGACTGTCAACGATGACGGCACATACGAGTATGCGGAGGTTGAACTCTACAAGACCGAGCCTGTAATCACGAAAGGCACATGGTATAAGATAAACGAAGGTTTCTACAAGATAGGCGACAAGGACTATCAGTTTATAACCAATCAGAAAGTCCTCCAAGCCATCTTCCCGAAGGGAACATATCAGTTCGTGCGTGTGTGATGAGTGAAATCTGTCACACCGCATAACTCTTTTTTGATACAACGTTGACTTTTTTGCCACATAACCTAAGATAGCTTTAAATAAAATGCCAACATCACATCGCAAGCCAAATCTCGATAAATTGTGCGTCAATAAGCATAATAAGCTCCAATAATGCGATAAAGAAAATTGCCACAAGTTGTGGCAAAATTGCAGAATTTGATTTTAAGCCCGCTATGACCTCGGATTCTGAAGATCACAGCAACGGAGTTAAAAGCGCAAAACACAGGCAATAATCCGTGATATCAGTTAGTTGTACCGTAGCATCTGACTTTATTCATATAGTTAGGATGCCCAAAAAATTGCCACAACTTGTGGCAAT
>JAFZMT010000140.1 GCA_017553245.1 Methanomicrobium sp. | reverse complement strand
GGGAAGTATGCCGGTCTGAATCTGACATTGGTAAAGCCCATTCTCTGATAGAACTCCTTTAAGAAGCCCATGAGATGTCTGAACGAGACATCCGAGTCCATGACAATGCCTTCGAGCTGCTCGAACTCGGGCGTATGTGTGGGATCTATGGCTTCGCGGCGGTATACGCGCCCGATACAGAAGACCTTTAAGGGATCGTGCGGGTGATCCTTCAGATACTGAATGGAAAGTCCCGTGGTATGCGTCCTTAAGACACACTGTTTTGCCTTATCCTCGCTCCATTTGCCGCCCCAGCCCGTCGAGGACGTGTCGCCGCCGTGCTCGTGCATGTCGCGGATTGCCTTGTAATAAGGCGGCAGTTCGGCTTCCATGTCGAGGAAGAAGGTATCCTGCATCTCTCTTGCAGGGTGATCCTGCGGCTGGTAGAGTGCGTCGAAGTTCCAGAACGAACTCTGAATTACATTGCCGTACATCTCGGTAAAGCCCATGCTTATGAGAATGCCCCTCATCTCATCGATAAGCTGCTGGTAGGGGTGTTTTTTGCCGGCGAAGATTCTCTTTGGCGGAGTCTGAACGTTGTAGTTGCGGAGTTTGAGTTTTGTCCATTCGCCGGTGCGTATCTGCTCGGCGGTAAGCGTGCTGGTCTCGATTCTTAAGTCCAGACCTTTCTCGACGAGATCTTCACCCTCTTTTGTAATCTCGACACAGTATTCGGTAATCTCATCTTCGGTGATGAGTTTTCTTTTAAGGAGTTCTTCGGTGCCTGTGGATTTGACCGAGAGGTCTTTGAGTGCGAGTTCGTCGGCGCCGAGGGGGACGTCCCCGACCTTTGTTGCAACGCCGTCTTTAATGGTTACCCAGCCTTTCTTTCTGAGCCAGCCGATTCCGAGTTTTGCGCTCGGGTTTGCCTGCAGGTCCTTCAAGGCAATGGAGTTCTCAAACGAGTCGTAAAGACGGCGCTCGGGAAGCCCCTCAGCCGCATACTTTGCGCCCTCCCCGGTATATGCATAGGCGACGGTCTTATCCGCAATCAGCCTGCAGTAACCGCGGGAATCGAGGAGTTTTGCATACTGCACCACGGCCTCCTCGGAGGTGTCCATTATAATTGCGAGATACTTTACCGAAGGTCTGGCAAGGTTCAGTATATTTAACGAAAATCCCGATTTTTCGTCCGAACCCGACTCAAGCATGCTTACGGCGGTGCGTATCGGATTTAACGCAATGTTCTTCTTCTCTTCGAGGACGCCGAGAATGTCTTTTAAGGGGTTTAATGCCGAGATAATCGGAAGGGTATTGTCGGAGATTGATGAAGCAACCTTCTCCTGATATTGCTGTTTTTTTGTCTCCGCATCTTTGAGCGGCTTTAAAACCGCAAGCAGTCTTTTCTCGTTGTATGTCAGTTCGGTCTGTTCCATATTTTACTCCGCCATATGTGCTACTTCATCAAGTTTCTCGTTGAAATCTTTTGAAAATTCTTTTATTCTCTCAAATGTCTCTTTCTTGCAGGTGCCGCAGAGGAGCTCTCCCGCCTTGCAGGCTCTGCACATCTCTTTGAGTTCTTCGTCATCCTCCTGCATGTGGAAGACATTCAAGAGATATATCGAGCATTTTTCGGGCTCGCCGCCGAGTTTCTTCTGTTCTTCAAGCGTCATTCTGCCGCCGGTGAGGGCGCCCATGATCTTCTTTTTGATGTCTTTTTCGGGCTCGTCGAATCTGAAGAGACTCTCGGGAACGCTCGAAGACATCTTGCCGCCGGTAAGCCCCTGAAGGAAGGTATGGTAGGTTGAAGAGGGCAGGTAGAATCCGTACCCGCCGCATTCGACCTCAATCTTTCTTACGATTTCGTCGGCATACGCAATATCGACGCCTTTGACATCGATATGTCCTTCAAAGCGTTTGCAGCCGTTTCTGCCGAACTCCTTCTCGACCATGTCCATCGCCTCGACGGGCGCGTTCTTTGACCGAATGCTCACACCGTCGTCGGTCTTAAGGATTGTGAACATCCTCAGGCTGTTTGCAACGTCGCGTGTCAGTCTGATATGCGGGTCCTGATCGATACCCACCGGCACCACGGTGGGCGCGGGTCCGAACTTCAGCTGCGGATAGAGGATATCGGCGACCTGGGTTGCCACGCTCATTGCATGGGCAAGCGAGGTCTCGGGCGTAAATCCGTAGATTGCCGTAAGCTGCGAGAAGTTGATTCTGATTGCGCTCTCAAAGGCAAGGTCCTTGAGTCTGTCGTTCTCGCTCTGATAGTATCTCTCGCCCTTGTATCCGAGCGCATAGAGCCATGAGAGATACTTCCCGCCGAAGAATTTGCACTTCTCCCACGAGAGACCGCGGACTGCGTGGGCTTCGCGGTCGGCGATGGATATGAAACCCGTGCCGCCGCGGTTTGTGTGCCAGACGACCTCTTTCATCACCATGAGATGTCCCAGATGCGGATATCCCGAGGGCATGAAACCCGTTATTACGTAGAATTTCTTCTTTTTGTTGATTGCGTCTGCAATCAGGGAGTAGTCGCGGTTGCCGCTGACGATATTTCTTCTGAAAAATGTCGGAGCATCCCCGATGCCTTTTACGATATCTTCAATCGGCTCAATCCCGAATTCCCTGTATAATTTCTCCATGTCCAGATTTGGAGTGCTTGACCACGGATTTATCTCGGACTGCATGTTATCTTTTCAGGTATTCCTATTATTTTGTATCCAGACTCTATTATTCTTGCAGTTATTCATGCACAGATTGCACTTCTTTCTGCATCAATTCATACACACATACACTTATTCATACAAATTTCCGCACTATACTCACATCTTGACGCGGGCAAACTCGATATATTCTATATTGTCTGTATCTGCACAGGCAAAAAGCATCTTCTTTCGAACGCTGTGGGCAAGCCTTACCGAGCGCGATACGACACTCATGGGCATTGACCCGGTCATCGGGATTGCGTGCACAAGAAGCTCGGAATGCTGGGTTCCGCCGGAATATACCCTGAAATGGTGCCCGAATTTGTAGGCGGTTCTCGGTATGTTCTTTAAGTCCCTGAGATGCGAGTAGGCTTTAATCTCGTATGCGAGTTCGTGGTCGGCGGCGGTGACGCGCCTGAAGTATTCTTCGCGTGTCACGGGTATGATCTGTTTTTCCGAGACCGTTTTATCAGGGTCGGCAGGCGTTTTTGCGCCTGCTTCACTTGCTTCACTCAATTCGCTTGCCGTTTCGCCGCCGCAGACCATTTCTTCAGCGTCAAGAATCCCTTTGTCCATGAGGTAGAGGGCTTCGGCGGGCGAGAGCGAGAGCCTTTCGGCGTCAAGTCGGGTGCCGAACAGCACCTTCTCAAAGACGGATTCGGGGCTGACGTGCAGGATTACGGTATTTCCCATGACCTCGCCCTTAATCTTATCAAAGTCGAATCCGGAGACGCCTTCGGGCGGGGTTACCGACTTTACCTCATAGTAGGTGATCTCGTTTTCGTCGTCGCAGACCGCGAGAATCAGCTGTTTTCGCATGTTTCTTGCCGTGCGTGTCTCCTCGATGACCTTTTGAAAGACAACAAGGTCGCGCTCCGACAGCACCCGCATCGTATAGAAGGAGGTGCCGGTACCGGGCTTCTGTCCGCGTTTAAAGACCCTGAAATCATGCGGTCCCGACTGAATGACAAAACCGCGTTCGCGGATGTCGCGATAGACCAGAAACTTTCGCAGAAATTCGGATTTTTCGGTGCAGACAGCCAGAAGTTCGTCGTAGGTGTAGCCCTTTACCGTTATCTTTTCTCTTCCCGTCAGGTAGAGCGCTTCTTCGGGGGAGAGTCGCAGAGCGGTTTTGCCCTCCGACTGCACAGGTCTGCCGTAACCTCCCTGTTCATAGAGAATAAGCCCGTCATCCCCGAGGTTAATCCATTCTCCGTCGTATTCTCCGATCACTTTTTGAGTTCTCCCGCCGCATGTCGAGACCTGCGGCATGTTCCTATAACTTTGGTCTTAATCCGTAATTGATATGTCGACAGTTGAGAGTGACAGTCGGGTTTTGAGAGTCGGCGGTCGGTATGCCGACATACGCCCCGATTGAGATTCATTAATTATATTGTATACAGAATTCTGTAAGGAATATTTACGGAAACATATTGCCATGAAAGCCCTTATCCTTGCCAGCCGACAGCGTTACGAGAGATACATGCCGGATAACGAATTTGTAAAGAGCACCGAAAAGATCTATATCCCGTTCAATCAGACCGAAGACGAGATACTTAAAGCCGCGGAAGCAGCGGGTGCCCTCGATGCCGAGGTCATCTTTGCCGATGCCATAGGTCGCGTGGGCAGGTCACTCATCTCAAGGATGCCGAATCTTAAGCTGATTCAGTCCGAGGGCGTGGGCTATAACGGCATTGACGTTGCCGCCGCAAATGAACGCGGCATCTTCGTCTGCAACAACAAAGGGGTTAATGCCGACAGTGTCGCGGAGCAGACGATTCTTCTGGCGCTCGGACTTCTGAGAAGAGTGGTGGTCTTCGACGGTCGCGTTCGGGACGGTCTTCAGATACAGACTAAAGAGGAGATGATGCTGGGGGGCATTCGCGAACTCTCGGAATGCACGGTGGGACTCATCGGCTTCGGCGATATCGCAAAGGCGGTTGCGCTTAAACTGAGACCTTTCGGATGCCGCGTCATATACCATACCCGTCATCCGCTATCAGCCGAAGATGAGGCATACTACGGCGCGGGCTACGCCCCGCTCGACGAACTCCTGCAAAGCGCCGATATAGTGAGCCTTCATCTGCCGGTTACGGAATCGACAATAAACACGGTAAATGCCGGGTTTATCGGCAAAATGAAGAAGACGGCATATCTTATCAACACGGCGAGAGGGGAACTTGTCGATAACGCGGCTGTATGCTCCGCGCTCATCGACGGCAGGATAGCGGGCGCGGGTTTTGACTGCGTAGCCCCAGAGCCTACACTCCGCGACAACCCGCTCCTCAATCTTCCGAAGAGCGCCGCGGATAAAGTCATATTCTCACCGCACGTTGGCGGCATCAGCGAGAGGTCGTTTATAGTGGCGCACAAAAAGATCTGGGAGAACGCAAAGGCTGTTCGTGACGGCAGATTGCCGCAGAACATAGTCTCGTAAGAACTGAAAAATAAGATCCGGAAAATAAGAACTGAATGATTAAAACTGAATTTTTTAATTTTCGCCCGCCATCGCCTTTACTACGGCAATATTCTCTTTATCGCCGCGTCTGTCATCTATCGGAGTTTCGAGTATGAAGATGCGCTTTGAGAGAATCGGGTGGGTGACGACACGTTTGAGTCCTTCTGTGCCGATTCTGCCAAGCCCGATATGCTCATGCCTGTCGAGGTGGGATGCGCAGTCGCCTTTTGTGTCGTTCAAGTGAATCACCTTGAGCCTTTCAAGCCCGATTGTGTCTTCAAAATCCGCGATTGTGCTCTCAAATCCGTCCGCGGTCGTGAGGTCGTATCCCGCGGCAAAGGCATGGCAGGTATCCGTGCATACGCCGACGGCGTCGGGGAAGGTTTCATCCGTGATCTTGAGGATATCGGCGATATCCGCGAAATTGCCGCCGATTGAGTTCTTTGTCCCCGCCGTGTTCTCAAGGAGTATCATAAACGGCGTTTTCGCGCCGGCGCGTTCTTCAGCCGCGGCAAGTGCGCCGGTGAGTGCTTCGGCAACCCGTGCAATTCCGAACTCGCGACCGCTTCCGCCGTGACTGCCCGGATGCGTCACCAAATACGGTATGCTTAATTTGCGGCATCTCAGAATCTCGCGGATGAGGACATCGCGGGACTTGCCGTATATCTCGTCCTTCGGCGATGCGAGATTGGGGAGGTAGGGCATATGGGCGACAACCTCGTCAATGCCGTATTTTTTATACGCCGCATTGAAGGCGACCGCGGTCTCTTCGTCGATATCCTTTGCGCTCCAGCCCCGCGGATTCCCCGTGAATATCTGAAACGTGTTTTCGCCGGCGTCTTTTGCGCGTTCGAACGCCTTTACGTGCGAACCCGCAATCGATACGTGTGTGCCTATCTTGAGTGTCATACCTGTTATCCTGCCGTTCTGCCGTTACGGTGAGATTATCACGGTCTTATCCCGTGTGTAGTGTTTCAGTGCGTCAAGACCGTTCTCGCGTCCGTATCCGCTTGCTTTTTCGCCGCCGAACGGGACTTCGGGCGGGATCTTCAGATGCCTGTTCACCCAGACAATCCCCGCGTCGACCGATTCGGCGAAGGTGTAACTGTTTTTAAGGCTCGTTGTCCAGACCGACGCCCCGAGACCGAACGGCGTCTTATTTGCGTATTCAATCGCGCTCTCAAGCGAATTCACGCTAACAACGGGGAGCACGGGTCCGAATATCTCTTCGCTTAAGAGCGGGCTTTTTTCATCGGGATTGAGGACAATGGTCGGCTCAAAGAAGTTGCCTGCGCCGAAAGCCCCTTCGGTAAGGCGGTTTCCGCCGCTGACGACCTCCCCCGAGCCTTTTCTCTCAAGCGCGGATTCAATCCCCGCAAGTCCTTCGCGGCTGTTTAAGGGTCCCATGCGTATTCCCTTGAGAATGCCGTTGCCGACCGTTATCTTTGCCGTCGCCGCCTTCAGTTTTTCCGTGAACTCATCCGCGATTTCGTCGGCGACAAAGAGGCGTTTTACTGCCGTGCAGGTCTGACCGCAGTTGTAGAAGCGCCCGGAGACCGCGCCTGCGACCGCTTTGTCGATGTCGGCATCGGCGCAGACCACCATGGGGTCGCTGCCGCCAAGCTCCATTATCAGCCTCTTTCCGGTGCCGCATGACAGCCTTTCGACCTCTTTACCCGTGGCAACCGAGCCGGTAAACGAGAGCGAGGCTATATTGCGGCTCTGCGCAAGCGCTCTTCCGACGCCTTCGCCGCTGCCCGTGACAATCTCCAGAACGCCGTCGGGCATCCCCGCCTCTTTGGCAAGCGCCGCTATCGCAAGGGCGCAGAGCGGAGTTTTTGCGGAGGGCTTAAGGACAATCGAGTTTCCGGCGGCGATTGCGGGCGCGGTCTTCCACGCCATTATCAGAACGGGCATGTTCCATGGGATGATTGCGCCGCAGACGCCGATTGGCTCCCGCATCGTGAACGCATATCCGTAATCGGATTTGGGGAGCGCATCGCCGTTGCGTGCGGTTCCGGTGATAGAGGCATAGAACTCGTATACAGCCGCAAATCCCTGAACTTCGTTCTTTGCCTCGGGAAGAATCTTGCCCTGCTCCGTTGTCAGAAGCCGCGCCAGTTCATCCTGATTGCGCCGCACAAGTTCCGCCGTCTTAAAAAGGATGGCGGCGCGTTTGTTTGCGCCGACCGCCGACCACTTAAGGAAGGCATCATATGCCTTTTCAACGGCGGCGTTCACGTCATCGGCGTTGCAGAGCTTTGCAGTGCCCGCAATCTCCCCCGTAGCAGGGTTGGTCACCGTTATTTTGCCGGATTCTTCAGTCATATATGCTCCGTTTTCTTCAATTTCGTTTATTCTTCAATTTCGTATATTATCGGTTTCGTTTATTATCGAGTTCGTTTTTTATTACCGTTATTTCAATTACTTTTTGTTCAAATTCTTTCTCTTCAGTTACGATTTTTCAGTTCCGATTTCTGAATATCGTTAATTCAGTTTTTTTTCTTCTTTTCCTTCTCTCTGTAGACGCGGCAGACCTCAAAGACCGCATCAATTATAGTCTTTGGCGAAGCCCCCCAGCCGAGGACGTAACCCGTTACCGTGTCCGTGGATTTAAGCCCGAACCTGTGTTCCTGACAGCATTTCGCAATGAAAACGCCCCTGTTTTCGCGGAGTGCCCTTTCCGCGGGGCAGATATTTCTGTATTTGAAATCGGCGTCATCCCCGTACATCTCGGATAAGAGGAGTCTTGAGGTCTCGCACCCCGCAATAGTCTCGTTGCCGGTAAGATGCGTCTTGTCGATTGTCTTCTCGAATCCCGACGCCCTGCACGGGTAGACATCGGTCTTGAGTTTGCCGATATCGAGGACGCAGTTGACAAACTCCACGCCGAGTTCCCCGAAGACGCCGTCTTTCTCGAGGAGTCGGATATTTTCGTAGATGTTGGCATACGGCGGCGTCACGTCATAGACATAGACTTTAAGAAGCGACTCTTCCGTGGGGTCCATGATGAAGGTGACGTGATTGTCGGCGCCGCGGAAGATTGTGCAGCGTTTGCCGGATTTAAGCGCGAGTTTTATGAGGCGGGTGCTGTCGTAGAGGTTAACCGTCTCTTCGCAGACCGTGCAGTCGTCGGTATCGGCGATGAGCGTCATTGCTTCCTTATCGTGCATGACGCGGTTATTGTGATCAAGTTCAACCGAGTATATCTGATATCCTTTTTCGGTGTGCCTGATAAGGTAGCGTGTACGGAAGTAGACCTTTTCGCCGTAGGGCATCTCATCGGCAATGCCGATCTCCTTGGAAAATTTAGGGAATATCATGGTCACGGTTTGCTCAGAAGCTGTGCTGTTGCGGATTGTGCGACAGTCTCTTGGATATATCTATTGTTCTGCCTTATGATTTAAAAATCTGATTAATATTTGAATGAAATCCTGTTAATATCCTGTTAAAATCCTGTTGAAAAATGATTGTTTCAGAGTTTTTCGCCGTAGAGACCGGCGGCTTCGACCCCGCGGTTTGCCCATAAAACCGCGCCGAGCGCTCCGATTCTGCCCTTGCTCTTTGCCGAATCGATATATTCGATTCCGAGCCTTTCAGCCTCTTTCTCGCACTCTTCGCGGTTTAAGACCTCGGTCTTGATCTTCTTGAGATACGGCGATTCGGGGAGCTTAAGACCGCGGTAGACCGCAATGCCGGTATCGCCGCTCACGGCATTGGATTCGATGTATTCTTTGACGAATGCCAGAAGTTCTCCCTCTTTTTCGGGGCGAACCGCGAAGTTAAGGGCGGTTCCTACACAGTTCGTAGTCTTGTTCGGGACTTTCGGGTTGAGCTGGATAAGGCGCATGTTGAGGTATTCAACGCCTTCGATATTACATGCCTCGGCGCATTTCGAGGCTAAAACCCATGTTGCCCCCGACTCCTTTGTATCGGTATCGTCGATTCCGATTGTTATGCGATGATATTTTTCGGTGACAATCCGCGTTCTGCACGCTCTTGCGCCGCCCGCCTTCAGGTCATCTTCGGTGGGGAAAATCGTCTCGATGACACCCGGCGCCTGCGGCAGACATGCGGCGACACCCATGCCCGCGCCCGCGATTCCCGCCCAGTGTGTTGTGACGCGGTCGCCGTCGACGACAACTCCTTCGAGCGCCTGACCGCCGATATCGTCACCCGCGGCTCCGAAATTCGCCTTATACAGCCCCAGTTTTGCGTTTATTGTCATGGATGCGCCTTCGACCGTAATCGACTCGACTGCGCCGCCCGCACGCCTGCGGTTCATGACATCCCATTCAATGGCGCCGCGGAGTCGGCACTGTTCTATAATCTGCGCTTTGTTTTCCTTTTCGTCGACGATAACAAGGAATTTCTTACAGAACATCTGCCCGTATTTCTCTTTAATCTGCTGCGGCGTCATCCGAATCATATTTTGTCACCGATTTTTTCGTTGACAAATATCTGTCCGCATCTGATATATACTAATCGGACGGGTTAAAGAAGCTGAAAAACTGAAAAAGCCTAAATGCTGAAAAAAGGCTGAAAAAGGCTGAAAAAAGCTGAAAAAATTGAAAAAGTGGAATAACGGATTCTTCTGATTTACTGAAGAATCTCGTGAAGGTGGAACTTGAAAGGTCCGAGGTTTCCGCCGAAGTTACCTGCGGAGATGAGTTTGACACCCGGGATCTTTGATGCCGCGGTGACACCGACCTTGGTTGCCTGCCTGATTGCCGCCTCGTCAACGCCGTCGATGACAATCTCGTAGTCTGCCTTGACGCCTTCGGGGATCTTTGTGTCCGCATCTTTGTCGCGGATTGACGGGCAGTACTTCTCGTTAGTGCTTGCCGCCATGAACTTGTATTTGTTGGAACCGACCTTTGAACCCGATGCAACTACGGGGAAGGAGCAGATTGTGCCTGCTTCGTTCATGATGGCATCGACCGCAGCCTCCGCCGCCATGAGTGCCGAGGGCTGTGTCTCGCCCATGATGAAGAAGTTGCCGCCGGCGATACCCTTTACGATACCGAATGACTCTTCACCGACGTATTCGCCGTTCATGATGGGGATTGCCCAGCACTGGCGTCCGCCGACTTCCTTCTTGTATTCGTATCCGTCGCCGAAGAAGTGGAGTTTGACGTCGATCTTCTCTTCAGCATCCGGCATGCCGTCGAATGCCGCGGTTGTCGGCTGTGTAAGGACACACTCGGCAATGCGCTCAAGGACCTGCTCCTTTAACTTCTTCTTTCCGCCCGCAAAGAACATGACGGCAACGCCGGGTCTCTTGTCGGGAGTCTCGCAGGGGCAGAGAATTCTCTCGATACCTGCCTCGCAGGGACATCCGATTGCCGATGTAGCAAATCCTGTTGCTTCAGTTGCCGCTTTGATTGCCCATTTCTCACTGATTGCAGTGATAATAACTCTGCATGCCCAGTTCGGGAATGCTTCCGCGTACTCGTTATCGATTGTAACGCCGTTTAATTCCATAAATAAACCTCGTTATTTCTCAATCGGCAGGCACTTTCATGACACCGCCGTATTGTAACATTTCTATTTCATACTTAATAGTAAAAGAGCGTTTCTTTTATGTCGGCATGATGTCGGCATGGTGCCGGGGGAGATTGTGGAAAATTGGTGGATGCCGGTGAATGTCCGGGGTGAACACATTCCCCATTTGCCTGCACGCCTTTTCTTCAAATGCCGTCAATTGTCTCATAATTTTACAAAAAAGACTTGTATTCGTGACATACCGCTGCCTCACTCCGGTCTGCACGATAAATATGCACTGTATTATAACGGTCTGCGGCGGCGTCCGATTCATGCGGGCGAAGGGATACCTGACTTATGACTCATGCATTCGCGGGATACGGTTGACTTTTACTTACGGCAGGCACGGAAGGCATGGCTGCAATGACAGCCTGTGACTTTTCCTTCGCACCGGACTTAAACCGATTTCAGACTCACGCCGATAAAACAAAGCCCGCATCATCCGTTGATTCATAAAATTGCGCAAAATCATAACCGACCTTCGGCGCATTGATGCCGATGAGTCACTGCGACTGAAAAAAATCGTCGTGAAAGTAAGAATTGTTAATTTAATTTACTTCTTCCGAAAAAAATGCGGATCCCGCAATCCCGTCAGGCAGCCTAATCCGCATAATACCTGCACATAAACGAAAATACGCAGTGAATATCATTCGGTTTTCTTACGGTAAAACCGACGTCTGACAAAATAACTAATTAAATGTTTTCATTTTAACCTGATAACGCGGTTGCCGTCCGATACCGGATTAAGTTTAACATATGTACTTTTCTGTCAAATTAACCTGTTATCATATATGTTTAAAAGGTCAGGCATAAAAAACAGTCTGATCGATTCATAACATTTATCTGTTTTTTTTGCGAAGTTTTTATGATCTATTAACGATCGATATAGCGGTGCGTGAAAAAATGGCATTTGCAGTTCATGTAAACATGAATAATTGTACAGGATGTAACAATTGTGTGGTTGCATGCCCGGTTAATGCATTGGAACTCAACACGGTTGATCCTGCCACTACTGACAAGATCTACTGTGTCATCAACGGAAGAGCAACATCTCTTGACGTTGACGAAGAGCTCTGTGCAGGATGCGGTATTTGCATTGAGGCATGTCCGTACGATGTAATCACCCTGATGGGTAAATGGGTCCAGCTTCGCAACGACGAAAGATTCACCCATCCCACAATGGAAGGACTTGAAGACATAAGGGATTACGAGGAAGAGACGAAGGCTCTCGAAGAGAGACAGGCAAGCCTCAAGAGATTCCCCGAGTTCTGGGAGCTCAGAAAAGAGTTTTCCAAGTCCGGAGCACAGGAATAAACGATATATTTTAGGAGTGTTGTAATTCATGAATACGCTTTTTCCAAAATACTCCAAGAGGCAGGACGGCTGTTTTACCGTAATGGAGCAGAAGCTCTTAAAACAGGTAAACAACCTCATTCAGGACAACTCAAAATGCACAGGATGCGGCATCTGTTCTGAAGCCTGCCCCGAAGAAGCGATTAGCATCGGACCTGTCGGCGCATACCGCAGGGGTGCAATCGAATACGGCTCACCGATTCAGGTTGACGAGACAAAATGCTCATACTGCGGTGTATGTGTAATAATGTGCCCGTTCAATGCAATGAGCCTTGAGATCGACGGCGAACCCAAACTCCAGATTCTCGAGAAGGAAGGCTTCCCTGTCTACGACATGGTTACCGAAATCGACCACGAGAAATGCGCACAGTGTACGACCTGTGAGGATGTTTGCCCGCGTGAAGCAATCATCCGCGACGTACCTCTCTTTGAGGGTACCGATATCTTCGGTCTGAAGAAAGCCGAGGCAGTCAACGCAAACACCGAGTTCACCTGCAACGACGAGAAGTGTACATACTGCGGTCTCTGCGGTGAAGTCTGTCAGGCAATCGACGTTATCAGAAAGCCGTTCACACCCGAAACAGGTGTCATCGACGGCGAAGTTATCTGGAACAAGGACTTCTGCGACGGCTGTCAGATCTGTCAGTCAATCTGTCCCAACGAGGCAATCGAGGTCAAGCGCGGCAAGATTGAGAAGAAACTCAACAATGACGGCTTAGTCGAGATTGAAACCGAGGAATGCTGTACATGCCGCTGGTGTGCAATCAGCTGTCCGACAGAGGCAATCACGGTAAACAAGATCTTCGAGGGAGAAATTACATTCAACCCGGCAAAATGCCCGGGCGGATGTTCCACCTGTTACGAGGTCTGTCCGGCAAATGCAATCTACATGCCGACACCCAAAGCGCCTGCAGACATGCACAATGAAATCGAAGCAAAGATTGCGGTCAACAAAGACTTCTGTGTCCTCTGCGGTGCATGTGTAAACTCCTGTCCGAGTGAAGACGCAATCGTCCTCAAGCGCACGGCAGTCCACATGAAAGGCAAGAAGACCGATCTTTTCAAGAAGATTGAAGCAAAACTGCTTGTACCGAGAACTTCCAAGGTCCGCGAAGACAAGAACGAGTTCGGCGAAGCTCAGGTAAAAGCTCTGTAAACCGTGGTGAAATCATATGGTAGAGAAAAATTACGGAAACCCTGAACTTGAGAAGAAACTCAGGGACAGGAACTACTACGTCACTGACTCAAACAAAGACTTCAGCGCAGAAGTCAAGAAGCTCAGCGGCACAATATCACACATGTGCTACCAGTGTGGTACCTGTACAGGTTCATGCCCGTCAGCGCCACGCAGTTCATACCGCATTCGTGTGTTTATGAGAAGAGCAATACTCGGTCTTGAGGAAGAGGCACTGTCGGATCCCGATCTCTGGCTCTGTACGACCTGTTACTCATGTTCGGACCGCTGCCCGCGTGACATCCTTCCGACCGATGTTATCATGGCAATGAGAAACCTTGCATTCAAGACAGGACACGCAGTTCCGAAGAACTTCCTGCAGACAGTTCAGCTGATCTACAAGACCGGACACGGCGTACCGAACAACGATGCAAACCGTGCCGTACGTGAGAGACTCGGACTTCCGAGAGACCCGCCGACAACCCACACGTATCCTGAATACATCCCGGGAATCCAGAAGATCATCGATCACTACAACTTAAAAGCGGAAGCAGACCGCATCCTTTCGGAGGAGTAAGTTAAAATGGCTACACACATGGAACACTCATATGCATTCTTCCTCGGTTGTATTGCACCAAACCGTTACCCCGGTTGTGAAGCATCCGCAATCAAGACAAGTGCAAAATTAGGTATCGAGCTTCTTCCGCTGAAGGGAGCAAGCTGCTGTCCTGCACCCGGTGCATTCGGTTCAATCGATTTAAACGTCTGGTATGCAATGGCGGCAAGAAACCTCTGTCTTGCAGAAGAGATGGGTAAAGACATTGCACTCATCTGTAACGGCTGTTACAAGTCAATCTGGGAAGTCAACCACAAATTAAAGCACAACGACGAGCTTCGTGACGGCGTCAACGAGGTCCTCGCCGAGATTGACATGCAGTACAAAGGATCAATCAACGTCTGGCACCTTGCCGAACTTTACTACGACGACAAGATCTGCGGTGTAAAGAAGGTCGCAGACAGCGTCACAAGACCTCTTACAGGCACAAAGGTCGCAGTCCACTACGGCTGCCACTTAATGAAGCCGCAGAAAGACCGTCACTTCGGCGACACCGAAAACCCGATGTGGATTGAAGAACTTGTAGCCGCACTCGGTGCGGAGCCCGTACAGTACCGCAACAAGATGCAGTGCTGCGGAGCAGGCGGCGGTGTCCGCGGATACGATCTCCTTCACGCTCTCGATATCACAAACGAGAAGTTAATCAACATCAAGGAAGCAGGCGCAGACGCATTAACCGAAGTCTGTCCGTTCTGTCAGCTTCAGTTCGACCGCGGTCAGGTTGAGATCCGGGAGAAATTCGGTAAGAAATACGATCTTCCGATCCTTCACTTCAACGAGCTGTTAGGACTTGCACAGGGAATGACACCCGCGGAACTTGCAATTGATCTGCACGCAATCGACTGCACATCGTTCCTGGAGAAGATTCAGTAAGGAGGATGAAAAAAATGGTAGAAGAACAGACCCCAAGAATAGGAGTGTTTATTTGCCACTGCGGTACCAACATTGCAGGTTCACTCTCTGTTGCTGATGTCGTAAAGTATGCTCAGACCCTCCCCAACGTAATCATTGCAAAGGATTACCAGTACATGTGCTCGACTCCGGGTCAGAACATGATTAAAGCGGCAATCGCCGAGCACAAACTCACAGGCGTTGTAGTTGCGGCATGTACACCCCGTCTGCACGAACCGACATTCAGGATTGCAACCAAAGAAGGAGGACTCAACGAGTTCCGCTTCGAGATGGCAAACATCCGTGACCAGAACTCATGGGTTCACATGCACGACTGGGACGGCGCAACCGCAAAAGCAAAAGATCAGGTCAGAATCGCCGTTGCAAAGGCAAGACTCCTCGAAGACCTTACACCAAAGAGTGTGCCCGTTGAGCACGCTGCAATGGTCGTAGGCGGCGGTGTCGGAGGTATTCAGGCATCACTCGATCTTGCAAGCGCAGGTATCAAGACCTACCTCATTGAGCAGACCCCCAGTATCGGCGGCAGAATGTCACAGCTCGATAAGACATTCCCGACACTCGACTGTTCACAGTGTATCTTATCACCGAAGATGGTGGATGCGGGACGTCACCCCAATATCATCCTCAAGAGCTACACCGAAGTCGAGTCCGTGGACGGATACATCGGTAACTTCGAGATTACGCTCAGAAGAAAAGCACGCGGAACCAGAAACGGTGCCGAGATGGAGGCAGCAGGTCTCAAAGGCTCCGGCTGTAACGGTTGCGGTGACTGTACCTCAGTCTGTCCCGTAATCAAGCCCAACCCGTTCGAGTTCGGAATGGCTCCGAGAAAGGCAATCTACATTTACCACCCGCAGGTTGTACCTCTCCAGTACACAATCGACTTCGATGCATGTGTAAAGTGCGGACTCTGTAAAGAGATCTGCGGACCGGAGAAGGCTGCAATCGACCTCGACATGGTTGACACGTTCGAGAAGGTCAAAGTCGGTTGTGTAATTCTTGCAACCGGTTACGATTTAATCCCGATTGAAGACAAGACCGAGTGGGGTTACAAGAGATACGAGAACGTTATCACCGGTCTCGAGTTCGAGCGCTTAATCTGTGCTTCAGGACCTACCGGCGGTCACTTAATCCGCCCGTCCGACGGTGTAACGCCGATGAAAGTCGGTTTCGTACTCTGTGCGGGATCCCGTGACAACACAGGCGGCTCATCCAAGCCCTACTGTTCGAGATTCTGTTGTATGTACTCGCTCAAGCACGCTCACCAGGTCATGGAAAAGATTCCGGGCTGTGTGCCTTACATATTCTACATGGATATCAGGTCATTCGGTAAGATGTACGAGGAGTTCTATTACCGTATCCAGAACGAAGGCGCGAAGTTCATCCGCGGCCGTGTTGCCTCACTGCAGGAAGACCCTGTCACAAAGAATATCTATGTAAAGGCAGAGGACACACTCTTAGGCAGACCTGTTACGGTTGAATGTGACATTGTAGTACTTGCGGCTGCAATCAAGCCGAAGGCGGACGCAGAGCACATTCGTCAGATGTTCGGTATCTCCAAGTCGCAGGACGGATGGTACCTTGAAGCTCACCCGAAGCTCAACCCGTGCGGAACGACAACGGCAGGTATTTTCCTTGCAGGTGTCTGTCAGGGTCCGAAGGATATTCCTGACACGGTCGGTCAGGCTGAAGGAGCGGCATCCGCGGCAAGTATCCCGATTCACAAGGGTGAAGTAGAGCTTGAGCCTTACTTCGCACAGTGTGTCGAGTCACTCTGCGCAGGATGCGGAATGTGTGTCCCGCAGTGTCCATACAAGGCGCTTTCGCTTAAGACACTTGACGACGGCAGACAGGTTATGACAGTAACCGAAGCAAAGTGTAAAGGTTGCGGTACCTGCGGCGGATATTGTCCGGGCGGCGCAATCAAGATGCAGCACTTTACCAGTCCGCAGATCTGCGCTCAGATCGACGCATTTCTTCTTGGCGGACTCGGAGGTGAACAGTAATGGCAGATGAAGGATGGAACCCTAAAATTGTAGCAATCATCTGTAACTGGTGTTCATATGCCGGTGCCGATCTTGCTGGCGGTGCCCGTATCCAGTATCCACCCGACATTCGTGCAATCCGTGTAATGTGTACGGGTCGTGTCGATCCTCTCTTCATAATGAAGGCATTCAACGACGGAGCAGACGGTGTACTGGTATCGGGATGTCACTTCGGTGACTGCCACTATCTTGAGGGCAACTACAAATGCGCAAAACGCATGTTCCTCATGAAGAACGTCCTGAAGAATATCGGTGTTAACGACAAGAGACTCAGAATGACATTCGTCTCGGCATCCGAGGGTGCAAAGTGGGGAATGGTCATGAACGACGTCATTAGCACAATAAAAGAACTTGGTCCAAGCCCATTTAACCGGTGAATTGAGAATTTAACAGGTGAATATAGAATATGGCAAAGATATTATTGAACATGATAACCCAGCGTTCCATTGAGGAAGGTATTGCCATGGAGATTGGAAAACCCTCCAAGGAATACTTTGAGGCATGTTCTCTCGTTGAGATGAATGAGGAGGATATCAAGGCACTTGGTATCACCCCCAACACCAATGTAAAAGTAACAAGCGAGAGCGGCGAAGTAATTGTAAAAGCAGTTGTCGCCCGCCAGACCTGTTACAGAGGACTCTGCCACATCCGTCAGGGTGTCTGGGCAAATCAGGTTGTTCCGCCGAGAACACAGTCAACGGGCGAGCCGCAGTACAGCGGTTTCCCCGTATATATTGAACCCGCGCCGTTTGAGCGCATCAAGTCAGCTCTTGAATGTGTTCAGGGTGCCGTAGGTCTTTGGAAAGAAGGTAATGAGTGATTTAAAATGCCTAAAGTAATCAAAAACGTAGGATGTCCGTACTGCGGTTCCTGCTGTGACGATATTGAGGTAACAGTTTCCGATGACGGAAAGAGAGTTCTGGAGGTCAAGAACGTCTGCGCTATCGGAACACAGATCTTCATGCACGGCGGCGACCACGACGGACGTATTAAACTTCCGCGCATGCGCCAGCCCGATGGCACAATGAAGGATGTCAGCTTTAAGGAAGCAATCGACTTTACAGCAAAGACACTCCTCAAAGCAAAGAAACCGCTGATGTACGGATTCGGTTCAACAAACTGCGAAGGTCACGCAGCAGCAGCACGTGTCATGGAGAGAGCCGGAGGCTGTCTCGATAACTGTGCATCAATCTGTCACGGAAGTTCGTTCCTTGCAATCTTCGATAACGGATACCCGTCATGTACACTCGGTGAAGTCAAGAACCGTGCAGACGTAATCGTCTACTGGGGATCAAACCCGGCACACGCGCACCCGCGCCACATGTCCAGATATTCCATCTTCCCCCGCGGTTTCTTCACCGGTAAGGGACACAAGTCGAGGACAGTCATTGTAATCGACCCGAGGTTCACGGATACCGGACGTGTCGCCGACTATTACCTGCAGGTAAGACAGGGACACGACTACGAGCTGTTCGATGCATTCCGTATGGTCTGCCACGGACACGCCGACGATATCCCCGACGTGGTTGCAAACATCCCCAAGGAGACAATCCTCGAAGTAGCCGAAGTAATGAAGAACGCACGTTTCTGCAACTTCTTCTACGGAATGGGACTGTGCCACTCCGACGGACGCAACCACAACATCGATATTGCCATCTCACTTACACGTGACTTAAACGAGTTCACAAAGTGTACAATCATGGCAATGCGCGGACACTACAACATCACAGGTCCGGGAGCTGTCTGGTCATGGCAGTTCGGATTCCCCTACTGTCTCGACTTAACAAAGAAGACAATGGTTCACATGAACCCGGGAGAGACAAGTTCGGTCGATCTTGCAATGCGTGACGAAGTTGATGCATTCATCAACATCGGTACGGATGCCGGAGCACACTTCCCGATTCCCGCAGTACAGCACTTAAAGAAGCACCCGTTCATCACAATCGACCCGAGCCGCAACATGGCAAGCGAGATCTCCGATCTTCACGTCCCTGTTAAGATCTGCGGTGTCGATGACGGCGGTATCGTATATCGTATGGATAACGTTCCGATTCAGTACAGGAAAGTCGTCGACGCACCTGCGGGTGTTCCGTCGGATGAAGAGTTCCTTGATGCGGTCTATGAACGCATGGTTGAACTGGAGGGAGAAGGATTCATATGAGCGATTACATTATAAAGAACGGATTCGTATTTGACCCTCTTTCAGGTATCAAAGGCGACAAGAAAGATATCGGTATCAAAGACGGCAAGATCGTTGATGCTTCCGAGGTAAAAGGCGGAAAGACGATTGACGCATCCGGCAAGACCGTTATGGCGGGCGGTGTCGATATTCACACACACTGCGTAGGTCCCAAGGTCAATGTCGGACGCTTAATGCGCCCTGAGGATAAACTCTTCAGAAGCCGCACCAAGGTCGGAAACACAAGAGTCGAGATGGGATTCTCAGTCCCGAGCACATTCGCGACAGGATACGCATACGCACGTATGGGTTACAGCTTCCTTAACGAAGCGGCAATGCCTCCTCTTCACGCACCGCACGTTCATGAAGAGATCAGAGATACACCCATCGTCGATATCGCGGCAATGCCGGTTATGGGTAACAACTGGTTCCAGCTCGAGTACTTAAAGAACAGAGAGCTTGAGAACAACGCCGCATACACGGCATGGCTCCTTAACGCAACCAAAGGTTTCGGTATCAAGTGCGTCAACCCCGGCGGAACGGAAGCATGGGGATGGGGTATGAACTGTACCACAATTCACGACCCGGTACCTTACTTCGATATCACACCTGCGGAGATCGTAAAGGGACAGATGGAGACCAACGAGCTTCTCGGACTCCCGCACTGTCTGCACGTTCACCCCAACAACCTCGGAAACCCGGGCAACTACACAACGACGCTTGACACACTCAAGCTCGCTGAGGGTATAAAGCCGAACAACAAGTTCGGTCGTGACGTTGTCCTGCACAACACACACCTGCAGTTCCACGCATACGACGGAACCACATGGGCAGACTTCGAGTCCGGATCACAGAAGGTCATGGACTACGTCAACAAGCACGACAACATCTCATTCGATGTCGGTTTCGTTACACTTGACGAGACAACGACAATGACCGCAGACGGTCCGTTCGAGTTCCACTTAAACAGACTCAACAACCTGAAGTGGGCTAACACCGATGTCGAGCTTGAGACCGCAGCCGGTATCGTTCCGTATGTCTACGACAAGAACATCAAGGTCTGCGACATTCAGTGGGCAATCGGTCTTGAGCTTGCTCTCCTTGCAAAAGACCACATGAGATGCCACTTAACCACGGATCACCCCAACGCAGGTCCGTTCACACGCTACCCGCGTGTAATTAAATGGCTCATGTCCAAGAAAGCACGTGACGACCTCCTCCACTCATTCAAGTGGTCCGAGAAAGTCATTGCGGCAACCCAGCTTGAGTCCATGGACAGAGAGCTTTCACTCTATGAGATTGCCGAGATGACACGTGCAGGACCTGCAAAGTGTATGGGTATCTCCAACCTCTACGGTTCACTCAAAGAGGGAATGAACGCAAACATTGCAATCTACGACATCAACCCCGAGAACATGCCCAAAGATCCCGAACTTATCGAGAAGGCATTCTCCGAGACGGCATACACCTTCAAGGACGGCGTCATGGTTGTCGAGAACGGTGTTGTCATTGCTACAACGCCGAAGTACACGGTCTGGACCGATGTCAAGGTTAAGGAAAACGCAATCGTTGAGCGTGATATTCACGAGAAGTTCGCAAAGTACTACTCCGTAGGACTCGAGAACTACAAGGTATTTGACGAGCACATGCACAACCCGCGTGCAATTGAGGTCGACGCAACCAACTGAGGTGAACTATGAGTACAGTTACAATCACAGCAAAAGGAACTCATGAACTCTATCTTGAGGCATACAACGTCACACCTGACGCGTTTGCAGGTAAGTCAGCCGAAGAGATTGCAGCACTCGAATGTCATGAGGGTAACCGCAAGGGTAAGCTCGGTGAGTACTTTGAGATTGAGGGTAACGGCGGCGAGACTGCTGCCGATACCCAGATTATCGTCAAAGGCAACTGCAAGAAGGTAAAGCGCATCGGTCAGCAGATGACCGCCGGCGAGATCATCGTCGAGAGCGACTGCGATATGTACACAGCCGGCTGGATGAAGGGCGGCAAAGTAACCGTAAAGGGTAATGTCGATTCGTTCTGCGGTATCGGTATGGCAGGCGGCGAGTTCATTGTCGAGGGTAATGCCCAGAACTACCTCGGCAGTGCATACCGCGGCGACTGGCGCGGAATGACCGGCGGATTAATCCACGTTAAAGGAAATGCGGGCAACGATGTTGCAACCTTCATGAGAGGCGGCAAGATCATCATCGACGGCGATGCATTCCTTCATGTCTGCACACACGGCGAGGGCGGAACCGTTGTCATTAAAGGCAATGTCGAGTCCCGTGTCGGCGGTCAGATGGTCAAAGGAGATATCTACGTTTACGGTCAGATCAAATACATGATGCCGGGCTTCAAGTATGTCGACGATGTCGAGGCTGAAGCGGTCGAAGGCGAAAAATTAACATTTGCACACTATATCGGTGACCTGGGTGAGCGCCACTCCAAGAGGAAGGGCGAGATCATCTACGGTAACATTTACCTCAAAAAATAATCTTTTTCGGTCGGTCTGATACAGGTCATTCCGACAACCAAATTTTTTATCCGTTATCGGTTAACCGTTGATTATCTTGATTATGTTGATTACGCTGCGGCACGTTGACGGCACTGTATTGTTAATGCAGTTTTTTTGATATTTTTGATACTATGTTGAGCTGCGGC
>JAFZMT010000139.1 GCA_017553245.1 Methanomicrobium sp. | reverse complement strand
TGAGTCTGACCTGATTACTGTCGTCATATAATTCCGGATCATCGAGGAAAAATCCTTTCATATCCGCATATATCCTCTTCACACCCTCATTCAGTTCTCTTACCCAGTCGAACTCGGTCAGAACACGCGAAATCTTCGGATTTCTTGCAAAACGCGTGTACTGAATATTTTCTACCGTCACCATGTTGGGCAGACCGCCCGGGCTCTCAATCTCAAGCCTGTCGTCATACATGCTGACCTTGATGAAACTGCCGCTCATGTCATACTGCCTGTGTGTAACCGCGTTTACGACACCCTCAAGCCATGCGAACTCGGGATACTCGGGAACAACCTTAAACCGACCCGTCTTAACGTCAAGCGAAGTAAATTCCCTGAGTTGTGTGGAGATAAAATCCCTCGCCTTTACAAGCAGCCGCGGCAGAGGTTCTTCCACGCTGTAATCGCGGGTAATGTTGATGCTTGTGCCGAATTTCGCATAAGAACCGTCATAGCGGACAAACCGAACACGGCAATTCGGATAGAACTGACGGATGTTCTTCGCAAACAGCAGAACCGCGGCATTGGTGAGGCATTCTTTACCGTCGCAGTCTTTGATGAATCCCCGCGCCAGCAGCACCTGTCTGTCGTCAAGATCAGCCGCGCCTATACCGGTCTTGTACTCCGCCAGAAGAAGCGGGTCTAAATCGGAGATTTTCGCATCAGCGTTGCACTCATCCTCATAGTGCCTTGTATTCTTCGCATACTCCAGATTGCGAAGATCCTCACCACGCATTTCCCTTGTCCTGTCGCCGATACGAAGGAATGTTTTGTCATTTGCCGTTCGGACAATCTGACTGACATTCGGCTGAATATGAAGAAGTAAAAGCCGGTCGGGATTCCCTTTAGAATTTGTGATATCGACAAACTCCTCCTCATATTTGGGCATGGGACGGCAGTAGTCCTTCGGCGCATTTATGAAGTCATTGATTTTGTCCTCGCCGGAAGAGTTGATACCTTCGGGTACCATGTCGTCGCTGATGCCGATTACGACCGTACCGCCGCCGCCGTTGGCAAAACCCGAGATAAGAGGGGCAAGATCGGACGGCTTTATCTGCGCTGATTTCCTGTCAAAATACTTATTCTCATGCTCTGTCGTCATGTATTCCAGAGTGAGGAAGCAGCTGATCTTTGAACCCGTCATCGTCTCTACCCGATATCACATATCACACATAGCATAATCGACTGTGGGTGACGCAAACATCGGAATTTAACATATTGCGCCGATATACACGTCATTAATCTGCGGTACGGTGATATAATTAGGGTTAACGCCGGCACAATATATATTTTTATATAAATCAAAACCCGCTTCAATGCCGCAATCCTCATTGAATGCATTCAACGAAAGTGATTTATTTATCAAAATAGCATTTAGAATCATGAAGAAATATGCATTAATACTCGGACTTTTGGTAATTGCCATAATCCTCTCGTGCGGTTGTACGACTACGACTACATCCTCGTCTTCGTCTACACTCAGTGTAACGGGTCCTGCCGTGATAGCCGTGGACGGAACCTTTAAAGTTCTCGAAGAAGACGAGGCAAAAAATCCCACACCGTTTGAAGTAGTCATAACCGCCGAAAACAGGGGCGATTTCGATGCAAGTGATGTTAAGGCAGAGATCATCATCTTCTATGACGGTGATCAGATAAAGACAGATATGGCAAATTTCGGAGATATCCGGAAAGGCAAGTCAAGCGAGCTTAAAGGACTCTATGAACTTACTCATGCGGAAGCCTTCGACTTCGATAAATTAAAGCTGAAAGTCGGCAAGATATATGCCAACGGAGAATTGCTGGTTGATCCATAATAATACCATCAAAATATCTTTTTTTACAATTTTCATCGATTTGATGATTAATTAAAAATCGAAAAACAAGTGGACCCGGGGGGATTCGAACCCTCGATCTCTGCCGTGTGAAGGCAACGTCCTGACCAGCTAGACCACAGGTCCCCGTATTAACCGTTCGCGGCTTAACTTCGCGGCTTATCCGCGTAACCGAGAACAACAATATTCATTGCCGCTATCTCATATTAGATTTTTTGATTGATTCTGCCCGCAACATTGAATATTTATCTCTCAAAGATACTTCAGTCAATAATGAGACACGAAGATAAGCTGATACTCTCGGCGACAACGATAACCGCTTTTCTTACGCCTTTCATGGGCTCATCCATCAATCTTGCAATTCCCGAAATCGGCGCGGAATTTTCCGGAAGTGTCGTCCTGCTCTCGTGGATAGTATCGGCTTATCTTCTGACATCGGCACTCTTCATAGTCCCTATCGGGCGTTATGCCGATATGCGCGGACGATGGAGGATATTCGAATGCGGCAGTCTGTTCTTTGCCTTAAGCGCATTCATCTGCATGCTCGCACCGTCGATTCAGATACTAATCCTCGGACGCATAATTCAGGGAATAGCGGGAGCAATGATCTATGCAACCTCGATTGCCATTATCGCCGTCCATATCCAAAGGGAACACCGCGGATACGCCCTCGGCATCAACGTCGCCTGTGTATACCTCGGAACCACGCTCGGACCTTTCTTGGGCGGAACCCTTACGGAATGTTTCGGCTGGAGAAGTATTTTCTTATTTACCATAATCATCGCGACAATTGCCCTGATTAACACCCTGCATGTCGCAAAAGGCATAAGGGAAGAGAAGGGCACGGAGAAATACGACACCTGCGGCGCAATAATCTATGCGGCGATGATACTTGCCGCAATGCTTGCCGTAAGCACGGAATCGCGGGCAAGCATCCCGCTCTTCATCGCCGCCGCAATACTCTTTGCGGTATTCTACGTCTACGAACTCAGACACGATAACCCCGTCTTTCAAATCAGGCTCTTCAAAGGCAATAAGCGGTTCACCTACGCCAACCTTGCGGCGCTGATAAACTACAGCTCAACCTTTGCCATAGGATTCTTCTTCAGCATCTACCTTCAGACCGTCCGCGGATTCGACCCCATGATCTCGGGCATGCTCCTTATATCTCAACCGCTGTTTCAGATGATATTCTCGGTATATGTGGGAAAACTCTCGGACAGATACGACTCCGGAATGCTGGCAGCCTTCGGAATGGGGCTTATTACGGTAAGTCTCTCAACCTTCATCTTCATAACCGCGGATACGCCGATATGGATGCCGATGATTGCGCTCTGCTTCACTGGAATAGGCTACGGCTGTTTTTCGGCGCCCAACACTCACACGGTCATGGACAGCGTCGACGACACCTCATCGGGAGTAGCATCCGGCGTTTTAAGCACAATGCGGGTCTCGGGCATGATGATCTCGATGGCGCTCGCATCCCTCGTATTCTCCATAGGAGTCGGCTCCGCCGTCCTTGCCGATGCCGACCGCGGCGCACTTGTATCCTCGATAAATCTCGGATTTACCCTTTTCCTGTTCTTAGGAATAATAGGAACCTGCGCATCGCTTGCGGCATACAAATCGCGAAAACGGGTCTGAACGTATCTCAATAATTTCAAAATCTCAAAAAAGTTAAAATCACAAAAAATTAAAATCACAAATTTTCAAAAAGAGCAAAAAACGCAAATCTCAGCAAAAATACCAAAAACTCTCAAAAAAAGCAGAATATTGTATTCCGTTTAAATGACTGAAGTGCACCGACCGGGAATTGAACCCGGGCTATTGGCTTGGAAGGCCAAAGTCATGCCACTAGACCATCGGTGCAAACACAATTGACTTGTGCCATTATAGATTGAAGTTTCTTCTTATTAATTCTTCTTATCAATAACAGGCATTGCAAAGATACCTGTAAAAGCGGCTCGGAAATGAATTATTTCGGGTTTTATTTTCAAAAAAGATAATGGGAATTGTCCGATGCCGGCGTCAGTATCCGCGCATCTCGGACTCGATCTGCTCAAGAGCCGCAACACGTCTCTCAAGGGACGGGTGCGTCGATAAAATCTCCATCAGACTCTTTCCCGTAAGAGCCGGAATGATATAGAACGCGTTTGCGCCGGAGACTTCCTGCCTGTACTTCTCGGGAACGTTCTCCATTCTGCCGCTGATCTTATTGAGCGCCGAGATAAGCGCACGCGGATTACGCGTGATGACCGCACTTCCCCTGTCTGCGGCAAACTCGCGGTATCTTGAGAGAAGAAGCATAAGAAGCGTCGAAACAATCCAGACCACGATTGCAACCACGAACATGACAATCCATGCCCCGTTATTGTTGCGTCCGTCGAGAATGTTCATTAAGAACGCATTGTGGATAATAGTCGACGCTATCATTGCAATAAAACTCGCAATCGTCATTGTCAGGATATCGCGGTTCTTGACATGCGAAAGTTCATGCGCCATGACCGCTTCGAGTTCCTCCTCGCTGAGAAGCCTCATTATCGAGTCGGTAGCGGCAACAACCGCATGACTCGGGCTTCTTCCTGTCGCAAACGCGTTCGGAACCGGCGAAGGCATGATGGCAATCCGCGGCATGGGAAGATTTGCCTCGTTGCAGAGCTTCTGAATCATCCTGTGAAACTCGGGATACTCGTCATCCTCGATAATCCTTGCATGTGTCGACATGAGGACGAGCTTGTCCGAGAAGAAATACTGCGCGAATGCCATCACGAACGCGAGACCTATCAGTAAGATGAAGTGACCCGGGAAGAGGAGATTGATTACGCCTATGAAGAAGATATAAACTAAGGTAATCAGTATCCATGTAAGAAAAACGCGACCTGTAAGACCCCAGTCTCTCTTCCATTGATTAGCAGTGCTTACATTAACCATATTGGTATTATTTGGATACCATTGTTTAAATATATCATTACGCAGACATTTTTGTGTGCCGCAGGCGCAAACCCGCACCCGCGAACAATCCCGCGATACCGATGCGACACTGATGCAATATCGATACTATACCAATGCTGAATGCCATACCAAACCCGTACCGGCGATACGAATCGAAATATTTTAGAGATTCATATAAGATACTGATTAACATGGAGGAAGATGCAGAGATGGAGAGTCTTGAGGATGCCGCATACGGTATCTTTGAGATTTTTCTGAATCGGGGGCTTAAAGAACGCGGACGCTATCTCTTCGAGCGGGTGGAATGTAATGAGGACTTTTATGACGACTTTAAGAGCATCTTCCTTGAATTTGAACGCGATTACAAAATGCTCTCCGACGCACTCATGCAGAGTTTCGAATCCGTCGAATCCCTGTATGAGAATTTCCGCGCCGGCGAAGGCGTAATCCCCTCAAAAACGCACAGAATGTACTGGATTGTGCAGGACGCACCCGAAAAGACCGCACCCGCGCCCGCCGCAGACACGGTCACAGATAATTCGGGCAAGGCGGATGCGGGAGAAGAGGACGGTAAAGAGGATACGGACGAAGAAGGTGACTCCGAAGAGGACAAGGGCGGCAAATGGCTGGTCTTTGCCGACGCCGCCGATGCCGACGAACTCTGGAGGAAGATTCGGGATGCCACAGCCTCAGGCGATCTAGGAATCTGGGCGAAAGTCGCGACCGCAAAGGCAATGGCGGACTCCGAGGACAATCGCGTCGTAATCTATGTCAGCACGGCAGACTGGTCGGATGAGAAGGACGTCATGGAAATACGCGAAAAACTGCGGGCTCTGGGCGTTGACAAAAGAATCGGCTACAAGAGAAATATCGAGACCTATCAGGGCGAATACTCCGAAGGCGGCAAAAAAGTCACCTATTACAGTGCGTAAAATTGCAGTGCATTAAATTACATTTCGTAAAATTACATTTGATAAAATTTCATTTCAGAAATTAAGATTAAAGATCGGATCGTGCCAATCAAATCCCGAAAAATATTTGCGGGGGTTTTCCGAAAAACCCCAAAATAAGATTTATGCTTTTCTCTCTTTGTTCTTCGGTCTGAGATTGTCCGAACCGCACTTGCGGCATGTCTTTGCACGCTTTGCATTCCTTGCATTGCATTTCATACAGACCTGCACATCAAGGAGTCTTGCTTCTGCTTCCGGGAATTTTGCCATATAATATACCCCTGAGTTAACTTTCAGTTCTATATACAACGACGTGTACGATATTAATATTTTTGGAACGGCGGTTTCAAAACCGGTGTCGGCAGGTGCCGGCAGGTGTCTGACGGAGCCTGCGCCCGGATAATTCCGTTAAATTTCGGCGACCTAAAGAAAATAAGACAGGATTATGCGCGGTTTTCGATAAACCACTTCTTGAACTCGGCGAGCGCACGCGCCCTGTGCGAGATCATGGACTTCTCTTTCAGAGGTATCTCCGCAAAAGTCCTGCCCTCATACTCGAATATCGGATCGTATCCGAAGCCGTTGTCGCCGCGCGGTATCTTTGTAATCTTTCCTTTGACTTCGCCCTCGAATACCTGTATCCCTTCGGAATCGGCATAGGCAATCGCCGTCACGAAGGTGCCGCTTCTGTCCGGCAGCCCCGCAAGAAGCGAAAGTATTCCCGAGATGCCGATGGTGTCCAGCACATACGACGCGTATGCACCCGGAAAACCCTTGAATGCGTTGATGAAAAATCCCGTGTCATCGACAATGAGCGGCTTTTTCAACAGTTCATACGCCTCGTGCGCCTTGAAATGCGCAATTTTTCCGATATCGTCATCCTGAATCTCGGTAAGATCAAGATTGACGTGTTCCACGGCACATATCCCCTCGAAGAATGCCGCGACTTCTTTTGCCTTATCCTCGTTTCCGGTCACTACTGTGATCTCTTTCATGAATGGTCCTCCTGCCCTGTTTCGGATATTTTCTGGTATGCAGTTATAGGATATAGATTTATACTCCGTCACATGCGAAATCGCAGGCAAGATGTGATAAAACATTACAGAGGATTGATACCATGAGATAAACATGCGAAAAGAGATATTCCGATTGTCCGATATGTTCTGATATTTGGGGCAAAAAAGAATATTTATGACACGATTATTCGGCATTCATTTGGCATTTATTTGGTATTAATCGGGCGTTAATGGGGTGTCATTCGGGAGTTAATTGAGAGTAGGTCAGGCGGCAATCATTTACGACAAGGCGGGTTACTCTTCCTGCGCTCCCGCTACCTTAACACAATCGCGGTTTGTATCCGCCTTATTCAGCAGGTATCTGACATACAGGAATGCCCAGATAAAACCGAGAGTGTCTCCCGCGATATAGCCGAAGAGACCG
>JAFZMT010000138.1 GCA_017553245.1 Methanomicrobium sp. | reverse complement strand
GGCATCCATGACCGGAGCGCCGTGAATCTTCTTTTCATTGAAGAGTTTGACCGCGGAACGAAGCGTATCGTTGCGGTTGAGGGTGATCACCGGCGAACTCATGTAGTAGCGGATCTGTCTCTTCGGAAGCGAAATTATCTCGGCAATCGTGATAAGAAGCTGCTGGGAGACCTCATCTTTGCCGTAGATCTCGCCTTTAACGAGGAGACGGTTTACGGGCGAAGGTCCGACCGTGACTTCATCGCCTATCTCGAAGGACTTGACGCTGCCGATGAGCTTTATCACCGCATGACACAGGTCGGGGTGACAGAGCGTCGTAAAATCGATCTCCGCGACATTAACCCCCTCGCAGAGCTCGCAGTTCCTCTGAATCGGCACATTGTATTCTCTCTCGTAATCCGTGAGGTTGAGTTCCTTGTATGCCGCGGATGTCGGAGTATAGCCGCCTTTTGGTCCCGGAACGCCGTCGACGAGACCGAGCACCTTGAGTGCCTGCATCTGATTTCTGACCGTTCCCGGATTGCGTTTTAATACCTCGGCAATCCCCTCCCCTTTTATTGCCGCGGATTTTTGATGATAAAGGGTAATCAGGGTTATCAGGATATCTTTCTGTATCAGTGATAATTCCATATGGATATTTGAGTATGTAAAACCTAAATAATATATGGGTTTTCCATGGAATTTGAAAAGATACCGACAATACCTACTGCCGATGAGATACTCGACAGGTCGCTGAGGCGCGCGGCGAAAAACAAGAAATTAAAAACCAACAGGGACCTCGCCAACGAAGATTTTGTCCGCTCCGTCTACAGTTCGGTCTATGACAAACTCTCTCACATCGTGCAGAAATTTCCCAATTTCGATGAACTCTCCCCGTTTTATACCGATATCGTAAATCTGCTCTTCAGCATCGATAAAATAAAGCACTCGCTGGGCGCAATCCAGTGGGCGGGCGAGAAGGTAAGGGAGGTCGGCGGCGCTTATGCAAGGCAGATGAGGGGAGCGCCGGACACGAACGCGCTTCGTAAGCAGGCTACCGCAAGAATATCATCGATAGTCCAGCAGGTCGATAAGGACTTAAAGTATCTCAACGAAGCCAGAAATGTCCTCAGAAAACTCCCGGATATCCGACCCGACGAGTTTACGGTCGTGGTTGCCGGTTATCCGAATGTCGGTAAATCCTCCTTCATTAACCTCGTATCTTCGGCGACATCCGAGGTCGCGGGCTATGCGTTCACGACAAAGCGCATAATCGTCGGTCACCACGAGGTCGGGCGCGACAGGATTCAGATAGTCGATACCCCGGGAATCCTCGACAGACCGGTCGAGGAGAGAAACGATATCGAGCAGCAGGCGCTTGCGGCCATCACAAATGTCGCGGATATGATTCTTTTCATAGTCGACGCCAGTGAATGCTGCGGATACTCGCTTGAGGATCAGTTAAAACTCATGGAAAGCATAAAAGAGATCACGAAGGGCGTGCCGCTCGAGGTCGTTATCAATAAATCCGATATGAAAGGGCTTGAGGGATACCGCAACATGTCAACGGCGACAAGAGAGGGCATTCACGATGTCGTGGCTCTTCTCAGAGAATATTTAGCGTCCAGTCCCAAGAACCTGACAGCGCGCAACCAACCAGAAAACCGAGAATAACGCCGCCGTTGAGGGTGGGTAAACCCGCCTGCGGCTTTCCTTTTGCGACATAGTAAAGAAGAACGGCAAGTCCGCAGAGTGAGCCTATAATTGCGGTAATCACCGGCAGGCTGACTCCCGCGAAAATCGCGGGCGCGTCAAGGAATATGTATGCCGAGACCACGAGAATCGTGGGCATAATCAGGTCGCCCATGCCCATCATGAAAGCGCCGCGCTCGCTCTTTTCCTTATTTATCTCCAGACCTTCTCTGATATAGGAATAATTCCTTGTTTTTGGCACGACGACGAGAATCGGCGCTTTTGTGCGGATTATGCTCTCCGCGAGCGTCAGCATGTGTTTTGTCTTGTAGACCGAGATTGCGTCGTAGACCGCAAGCAAAACGAGTAGTATGATAATCGGCATTATCTCAAAGGAGATTCCGAATATTGCCGCCGTTCCCGCGCAGATTAAGATTCCCAGCGTGTCTATGACATACCATTCGGGGTATTTGTAGAGTGCGGCGGCGGCAAGGACGGCGAGCACAAATGCCGCGACTAAGGTGACGTTTTCGTCTGCGGAGATGAGCGAGATGAGGGCTGCAAATATGTAAATCAGCACCAGAAAGATGGATGCGGCAACAATCCATGCGAGGACGTTATTGAATTTGTATCTGATTAAGAGGAGCATGGCGGCGGTGAACACCAGCAGTATTCCGAGGAAATAGAGGGTGTTTTCGAAGGCATTGGGATCGTCGAATGCCGTGTAGCCGGCGCCGTTCATAATCGGAGCAAGGATTAGGGCTAATATCTCAACCGCAATCATCATCGCTCCCATTGCGATGAAGGGGACGTAATCCTTTGAAGTCTTTAAGGTAGTCTTTAAGGGTACGCCGCCGTTTGCGGTGTTTTCCGTATCTGAAGGTGATTCATCCGACATTAAAACTAATTCCCTGCAGTAATCCGATTATTATTTGTTATTGCTATTATTACTTTGCTGATTTCGCAATTTATGTTTATTTCGGCTTATATAAATATTGGATACAACTCAATCGGATACACCGACCTATACCGCCGAATCGGTATGCCTCTCAATCCGATACAACTTCATCTGTCTTTCCTCTCTATGTCCCACTCTTCTCCCGACAACCGGAAACTAACAGTTAGATTAATATGCGTATCTCTGTATTTTTAATCATGGATGATTATGACAACCGCAAGGACATAGTATTCGCAGTTATCCTTGTTGTCTCTACTCTCGCCATGGTCGTGAGGCTGTGGCAGGACTGGATAGTTGCGGTTTCCACAGGATTCATGATGCTCTCACTGGCATGCCTTATCCTCTCGTTATGCAAAAAAATCGAAAATCTGGAGAAGGCAATCGCCGCACGCGAGAGAACTATGAGGATAAATCTTGATGCCGTTACTCAGAGCGTTAACAAGAGATGCGACGATATGGCAAACGACGTTGAGGTCGTTATCGACACGCTCTCGCGCCGCATGTATCGCTGAGATGCCGCAAAATCGCATATAAGGATCTTAAAATCTCATAAGCATATAAAGCAATATCTTACGCAATATCTTATTTTACGGGGATAAAATGGGCGTTTCTTTACGTGAAATACTGACGGACTACAAAAAACCGGCATCTCCCGCCGACCTTGCAAAGACGTGTGCGGTTGACGGAAACAACGCGCTGTATCAGTTTGTGACCACGATACGCCAGCCCGACGGGACGCCGCTCATGGACAATCAGGGCAGAATTACCTCGCATCTGTCGGGGCTGTTCTTCCGCGTCACCAATTTTCTGGAATCGGGGATGCGCCCGATATTTATCTTCGACGGCAAACCGCCGGAGATGAAGCAGGTCACGATTGAGGCACGCCGCGAACTGAGGGATGAAGCCGCGGCATCATACAAAGAGGCGATGGCGGCGGGCGACATTCAGGCGGCATCGAAATACGCACGTTCGGCATCGCGGCTTGACGCCGGGACCTTTTCAAGCTCGCAGAAACTTCTGACCCTTATGGGTATTCCGTGGTTCACAGCGCCGAGCGAGGGTGAGGCACAGGCGGCGGTGATGGCGCAGAAGGGCGATGTCGCCTTCTCGATATCGCAGGATTACGACTCTTTGCTCTTCGGCACTCCGAAGCTCGTGCGCAATATGACGGTGAGCCGGAAGAGGAAGGTGCAGGGGCGCACGATATCGGTGAATCCCGAAATTATCGTTCTTTCCGAACTCTTAAGCGGACTTAAGATAACGCGGGAGAACTTAATCGAGATGGGAATCCTGATAGGCACGGATTTCAACGACGGCATTAAGGGAATCGGTCCCAAGAAGGCGCTAAAGATTGTCCGCGACGGCGCTTTCGAGAAGACAATCAAAGAGAACTGCCCGGATCTCAACTATGAGGAGATAATGAATTTCTTCTTAAATCCGCCCTACAGCGATGAGTATAAGCTGAACTGGAAGGATCCCGATACCGACGGTCTTCTTGCCTATCTCTGCGAGGACTATGAGTTTTCGCGCACGAGGATAGAGGCAATTCTTGAGAAACTGAACAAAGGCAAAGGTCAGAAGACTCTCGATCAGTGGTTCGGGTAAGTCGGGATAAGGTCGGGGTAAGTTTGGATACGATAACCTATTCGCGCAATGTCTTCCTGCCGCTCACGCACGTATGCCGCAATCACTGCGGATACTGCATATTCCGCGAGCCCGTGCATGAAGGCTGCGTGATGGATAAGAACGCGGTCATTGATACGCTCAGACTCGGCGTCGCATCGGGGTGCACGGAGGCGCTCTTCACATTCGGCGAAAGACCGGAGGAGGAGAAGGGCTTTTCGGAGCATATCCGAAAGGTCGGCTATGAGACAATCCTCGATTACTGTTATGACATGTGTGAAAAGGCACTTGAGATGGGGATTCTGCCGCACACCAACGCCGGCATTCTGGACTATAACGAGCTTGAGCGTTTCCGAAAGGTAAACCCGAGCATGGGGCTTATGCTGGAGACGACCGCGGATATTCCCGCGCACAGGAACTGCGCCGGCAAAAAACCCGAAGTCCGCATAGAGATGCTTGAGAATGCCGGCAAACTGCGCATTCCTTTTACGACGGGACTTTTACTCGGAATCGGGGAGACTGCCGCCGACAGAGAAGAGTCCCTTGAGGTGATAAGGGATGTTCACCGGCGTTACGGTCATATTCAGGAGGTAATCATCCAGAACTTCTGCCCCAAGCCCTCGACGCCGATGGAGAACCGGACCGTTCCCTCTCCCGATGAGGTGCGCGATCTCATTCTGCTTGCGCGGGATATTCTCCCGCGGGACATCAGCATTCAGATACCGCCGAATCTGATAAACGCAAGCGAACTTATCGACTGCGGCGTCACGGATCTCGGCGGGGTGTCGCCGGTGACAATCGACTATGTCAATCCCGAGCATCCCTGGCCCGGGATTGAGGAGCTTGCAGGCATTATCGGAAAAGAGCGCAGGCTCTGCGAGAGACTCTGCATATACCGGAAATACATAGATAAGGGCTGGTACGACCCGGGGCTTAAAGGGGTTATTGAGAAGCTCAACCGCGATATTCGGAAGAGAAACGGCGGTCAGTGACGGCAGCAGCCCGCTTGAGTTATCAGGTATATTTTATGCGGTAATGGTTATCTGTATTAACCATGGTAACCAAAATTTCAACACACAATTACTATCAATCAGGCGCGAGAAATAAATTATAACAAAACGCATAACAGCAAATCAGCTAACATCAAAAGATCAAATCATCAAAGACACGGGATGACAACCATGGAACTTGGAGAACCAATCTACGTCGGAAAGGCAAAATCAATCTACAAAACCGATAAAGAGGATGAATTAATCTCTTTATTCAGAAACGACATGACCGCGTTCAACGGCGTCAAGAAAGACAGCTTCGCCGGAAAAGGCGTATACAACGCGACCGTATCCGCCTTCTTCTTTGATTATCTCGAGAAGAACGGGGTAAAAACTCACTTCATAAAGATGCTGGACGATCACACCATGCTTGTAAAGAAGCTGGATATGATCCCGCTCGAAGTCATTGCGCGCAATGTCGCCGCCGGTTCTATCGTAAAGAAACTCCCGTTCAAAGAGGGACAGATCTTAAATCCGCCCGTAATCGTGACCGACTACAAGGATGACGAGAGAGGCGACCCGTCGGTCAACGACGATCTGATTATCGCACTGGGGCTCGTCAACCGCGAGGAGCTTGCCGAGATTAAGGCGACGACCCTTAAGATAAACAAACTTCTCTACGACTTCTTTGACGAACTCGGGCTTATCTTCGTGGATTTCAAGATTGAGTTCGGCAAGTGCGGAAACGAGATCCTCTTAGGCGACGAGATAAGCATGGACTCCATGCGCCTGTGGGACAAGGTCACAAAGGAATCCTTCGATAAGGATGTCTACCGCTTTGACAAGGGCGATGTGATGACGGCTTACGCCAAGGTGGTCGAGAAGATAATGAACTGGCAGAAGGAGAACGTGAAATAATGTTATTCGATGTAAATGTCATAATTAAGCTGAAAGGCGGCATGCTCAGCCCCGAAGCCAAGGCAATCTCGCATGCGCTTTCAAGTCTCGGTATGAAGAGCGAATACTTAAACACCGCTAAATTCTTTGAGATCGGCATTGAAGCCGAGAATGCGGATGCGGCGAAGGCGAAAGCCGCCGAGATGTGCGAGAGACTTCTGGCAAATCCGGTTATCCACAGTTATACGATTGAGGTCAAAAAAGCATGAGATTTGCCGTACTTCAGTTTGGAGGAAGCAACTGCGACCGCGATGCCGTTCATGTCGCATCGGACGTCTGCGGCGTCGATACCGATCTGGTCTGGTATAAAGACGGTCTTAAGAAGAAATACGATGCGGTTATTCTCCCCGGCGGTTTCTCATACGGCGATTATCTGCGTGCGGGCGCAATTGCGGCAAGAGCGCCGATTATGGCTGATGTCGTGAAGCACGCCGATGCCGGCGGTCTGGTTCTTGGTATCTGCAACGGCGCTCAGATAGGTGCCGAGGCAAAGCTGGTTCCGGGCGTTTTCACGATGAACGAGTATCCCAAGTTCATTTGTAAAGGCGTATTTCTTAAGGTTCTCAACAATACGTCGCCGTTTACCAACCGCTTTACACTCGGCGAGGTCATAAGAATCCCGATTGCGCATAAAGAGGGGCGCTATATCGCAACGCCGGAGGACATCTCACGGCTTGAGTCCGAAAACAAGATTGCTTTCAAGTTCTGTGACGAAAACGGCAGTGTCGATGCGGCTTCAAACCCCAACGGCTGCACGAATAACATTACGGGCGTTCTCGGCGGCGCAAAGGACAATGTGCTTCTGATGATGCCGCATCCCGAGAGGGCATCCGAGGAGCATCTCATCTCGACCGACGGCAAAAAGGTCTTCGATTCCATGATTCATTATCTTGAATCGAAGGGCGAGTAAGTATTTATCTTATTGGTGACAATCGGAGTGTACCATGACTGAAAATTCGGAAAATGCGGAATTGAATGCGCTGATAGAAGATATCAGAAGGCGTTGCACGGAGTATGCCGAAAAGAAGGGCTATAAGCTCAATCCCGACGGCAAACACCTTGAGACCATAATCAAGGGGCTTGCACGTTTAAAGACGAAATACGGCGAGGAATACTGCCCGTGCAGGGTCAGAAGCGGCGACAGAGAGAAGGACAAGGTCAATATCTGCCCGTGCGCATTCCATGAGAAAGAGATTGAAGAAGACGGCTGCTGTCACTGCCAGTTATTCTTTAAAAAATAATCTCTTAATCTCTTTTACAATTCGTAATCTTTTTACAACTCTTAATCTTTACAAAAAGAAATCATTTAAGACCGACTTTGGTCATTATATCCACATATTCGAGAACGGAGTCCATCTTTTCGGCGATTGAATACAGGTCAGCCTCCTCGATTGCCGAATACTGATGCGCGAAATGGTTGCGGTAGAAGACAAGCGAGGTCATCTCGTCCCGCAGTTTCTCGGAGATAATCCCCGCGTTACAGAGTATTTTGAAGATGTCGCGGTGCGACTTCTGACGCGGCAGTTTGCGCAGCAGAATCACCTCTTCGCCGATGCTGAAGGACATGTTGATGATTGCAAACATTATCATGGAGACCGAGTGGTACCGCAGGAAATCCTCGCGCTTGGGGATACCCTCGGCGGTTATCGCCGAATACTCGGTGTAATACTGCTTAATCTTTGCAATCGCCGACAGGAGTCTCTCTTTTTTATCGGGAACATAGCGGACGAAACCGCCCTTTCTTCTCTCGCGGACTTCGGTAACATACGGTCTGCCAACTGAGTATTCCCTTACGGTCTCTTTGATTATCTCCGAGAGGTATTCCTCGTCGCGGCAGTAGAGGAGGATACCCTCGGAGACGATTGCGTTTCTGATTTCGACGGGCATCCTGTTGAATATCTCGACATCTATGAGTTCGGAGGAAAACTGTCCCGCCTTCTCATACTGCCACTGGCTTGCCGGCTCGTGCAGAATTACGCCGATATCGATATCGGAGTAAGGCGTGGAGGTGTTCTTCGCATACGAACCGAAGAGATATACCGCCTCGACATAGCTTAATTCCTTGAGTGAATCCGTGACCGAGCCTACTATCTCCTTCTGTCTGCCCGAGAGTGCCGATTCCGAGAGATGTTCGTAGAGGCTCATGATCTTTTGTTTCAGTATCCGTCCGGTTTCAGTCCGGTGTCCTTTCAGTTTCGGTTCAGTTATTTCGGTTTAGCGGTCAGTTTGGCGGTCGGTCATTTCAGTTTTGTAATCCTGATGTCCGCCGCTACCGACTCCCTGTCAATGAGGACGTCCTTGTCCGTGTTTCTGGCGTCGATAAAGAGGCAGTATTTGCCGATTCGCGGGATTGTCACCTCAAAGGTCTTTCCGAGTGTGTTGTCATATTGCTTCGTCATCTTGCCCGTATATTTCCATTCACCCTTGAGCGAGTCCCACTTCGGCGGCGTATAGACATTTGAGTCATACTCGGTCATCTGCATGAAGAGGATGTTGACGGGTTTTGTGCAACTGACTTCGATGAGGTATTTCTCGTCTCTCTGCAAAAACGACATGTTAAGATTCTCATCGAATTTGATTGCCAGCGAATTTCCTATGGGTATCCCCTTTTTCTCGTCATAGATGACCTTGCCTGCGGCATTAGCCGCATCGGATGAAGGTGAGGATGAGGATGAGGGCGCGGGTGTCGGCGTCGGCGTTGGGGTAAGGGTGACGGCTGCGGTCGGTGCGGCAACGGGCATCGCCGTCGGCTCTTCGGTCGGCATTGTGCCTTCCGGCACGGTATCGTCAGGGGTCGGCGTCGGCTGCATCGCATTCACGGTTAGCGATGCCGTAGGCGTATTTACCGTGCAGCCCGCGGAAATAACGGTAATGAGGATCAGCATTAGTATCGGCAGCGCCGTTATCAGAGAGACTGATTTCATACCATTAGGTATGAATGAAAGATAATAAATGTATTATCCGAGTAATTTGCCGAATGAAATAATCGTTCTTTTATCAATCGCTTACTTTTTATCAATCGCTTACCAATCTCATACAAATGACAGTGAAGGCGACAGTAAAGGCAGTCATACCGTTCCGACCCGTAAATCCCAAGACACGTCTCTCCAATCTCCTCTCGGAATCCGAAAGGGAGGAATTTACGGCAGCAATGCTCTCCGACGTGGTAAATGCGCTCATTGAGGGCGGATGCAGTCCCGTCCTTCTCTCGACGCGTCCTTACAGTGTCGCGGGTGCGGAAACGGTAGTTATGGATCTCGGTCTCAACGAGGCACTGAATAAGTATTTTTCAACCCTTCACGAGCCGGTTCTGCTCATGATGACCGATATCGCGCTCTTAAACGCCGATGCCGTCCGAAAAATGCTCTCTGCCGCCGCCGATATCGCCATCGCACCCGGACGCGGCGGTGGAACCAACTCGATATTCATAAAGGATCCGCAGAAGTTCCGTGCCGACTTCTACGGCGCAAGTTTCCTCGATCACCTTGCCGTCGCCGAAAGTTTCGGCAGGAGCGTTGAGGTAATCGATTCTTTCAGGCTTTCAACCGATATCGATGAGGAAGAAGACCTTGCCGAAGTTCTCATCCACGGCGGCGGCAAAAGCCGTTCAAAAAAGTATCTTGAGGATCTGGGCTACTCACTTTCTGTCGAAAAGGGAAGAGTCGGCGTTCATCGCCGTTCCCATAAATAAGCACTCCGAAGGCTCAATCGACTCAATTCCGCAGTTCTCCGAGAGGAACTGCGACAGACCGCGGACAATTGCCACAGGCGTGCATTCGTTCGATTCCCCCAGAACGAGTTCGGCGGCGGAGGCGATATTGTCGCCGATTGCGCGGCGCGTGACCTCGAGTTCGTGACCGTATAAGTCGCGTTTGCCGCGTTCGTCCGTGATTGCGTCAAGTCCGCAGCAGCCTATCGCAATGCCGCTGCATCCGAGTCTCATGGCATGGGTGCGGGAGTCGATGACAAGCACGCCCGTCTTTTTCCCCGTCAGCCGCATTATCTCTTCTCTGACCCTCTTTGCGCTGGCGTCGGGGTCTTTCGGGAGTTTGACGACCTTTCCGGCGGGCGCGTTCGAGGCGTCTATTCCGGCGTTGGGGAGGAGGGTTCCGTTCTTTAGGCAGAGGAGAAAACCCGGGATGCCGCCTATGATTCTGTCGCTCTCGGAGATGACAACTTCGGCGAGACGGGCGTCGATATGATATTTATCCGCGTATTCAAGAGCTTTCTTAGAAGGGGTAACCTCGGAGAGAGTGACGATTCCGCCTTCCGTGGTCGAAAGAGCGCTTTCGGCGAGGACTACGATGTCGCCGTCGGCGATGCCCCCAAGACCAACGGTTGCCTTTGCGTTATCGACGATAATTTGTGAGATGTCGTCGCCCGGGACGAGAATCTTTGTCTTTATTCCAAAAACCTGAAACGAACTGCCCATAATATTCAATCTGATTTACTCATGAAAAAAGATTCTGATACAGCCCGATAAGCACAAAAAAACCGTAGATATCGCAAAAAATATGATATCTTATAATCCGGTACTGATATCGTATAATCCCTGTGTTGATATCTTTTAATCCGTTACTGATATCTTTTAATTCGGTATTGATATCTTTTAATCGATATTTTTATCCGCGGCGCTCTATTTTTTCGAATACGTCTATGAGGTCGCGGGTTGCCTCGATATCGTGCGCACGGACAACGGATGCGCCCTTCTTCAGAAGGTCGTAAGTGACCGCAAGCGTTCCGTAGAGCCTGTCCTCGGTTTTTTTGTCGAGAAGTCCGCCGATGAAGGTCTTTCTTGAGACAGCGGCAAGAAGCGGTCGCTCAAAGACCGCGAACTCGTCAAAACGGCGGCAGAGTTCCCAGTCATCCTCGACGGTGCGCTCCGGCGTCCATTTTCCGATGGCGGGGTCGAGAATGAGATTGTCGATGCCGAAAAGCTCCGCTCTTTCGAGGACGATCTCAAGTGCGCCCATGACCGAGTCAAAGCCCGCGGGATCGCCCGGGATGCTGTAAGTCGCCATCAGAATTGCGGGCAGACCGCTGTCGCCGGCGATTTTACCGTATTCGGTATTGCAGAGTCCGTGGATGTCGTTGATGCAGTCGATGTCGTGCTTTAAGCATTCGGCAAGAACCTGCGGATACATGGTATCCACGGAAACGGGAATGCCGCTTCCCGAGAGTTCCTTAAGAGCGGCATTAAGGCGCTCAATCTCCTCGGCTTCGGTAATTACGCGCGAATTGGGGGCTGTGCTCCTCGCACCCAGATCTATCATGTCCGCGCCCGCATCCATGAAACCGCATGCCTCGTCGTAGATACTGCCGACGGGCACGTATGATCCCGAGAAGAAAGATTCGGGACTGCAATTGATGATTCCCATGAGCCTTACCGGCGCATCTCCGCCCACTTCAAGATTACCGATTCTGCATTCCTGCATGTTTTAGTGGTATGTTCCCCGCATTTTATAAATTATCGGAATGCCGCGGAATATCGGTATTGCCCCGAATGTCGGGAATACCCGTAAGGGTTCAGGAATTGCGAAGATGGCTGAAAAAAAGAATTATTTTGTGTTTGATTTGTGTTTGATTTGTGGTTGATATTTCAGTTTTTTGAGAGAATGCGTGCCGCTTTCAGGGTATTCTGCATGAGGGTGGCAATCGTCATGGGTCCGACGCCGCCCGGCACGGGTGTGATTGCACTTACTTTGTCCTTTACGGCTTCGAAGTCGGCATCTCCGCAGAGCTTGCCGTTTTCGTCCTGATTGATGCCGACGTCGATTAAAACCGCGCCCTCCTTAACCATGTCGGGCTTAACGAACTTCGCCCTGCCGATTGCGCTTATGAGAATGTCAGCCTTTCTCATCTCATCGGCAAGATTCCCGGTCTTGGAGTGGCAGACCGTGACGGTAGCGTCCGCGTTTATCATCAGAGCCGCCATCGGTCTTCCTACATCCACGGAGCGCCCCACGACAACGGCTTTTTTGCCTTTTGTCTCGATTTTGTATTCCGCAAGCAGGGTCATGATGCCCCCGGGCGTGCAGGGGACAAACTCCGGTCTGCCGCTGAAGAGCTGACCGACATTGTAGGGGTGGAAACCGTCGACGTCCTTCTCCGGCGATACCGACTCAATGACCGCCTCGGTGTCGATGCCTTTCGGAAGCGGCAGCTGGACGAGGATTCCGTGAATCGAGTCATCGGCGTTGAGCTTTGCAACCGCGTTTCTGACCTCATCCGTGGTCGAAGTCCCGGGCAGGACGACGCCGACGGACTTTATTCCTACCCTGTCGCATGCCTTGTGCTTCATTCTGACATACATCTGTGAGGCGGGGTCGTCGCCCACGATGACGGTTGCCAGACAGGGTTTAAGACCCGATTCGGCAACCTCTTTGGATACCTTCTCCAGAATCTTTTCGGAGACTGCTTTTCCGTCGATTATCATGATATCGTATCTGTTTTCGGTTAACTTCAGTTGACTTCGGGATATAACGGGAACTTTGCCGCGAATTCCGTAACTTCCTTCTTAACCGCGTTTATCTCGGTCTTTGAGTTTCTGTCCTTTGCGACGTCCTTGAGGACGCGTGATATCCACAGCGCAATCTTTTCCATGTCATCCTCTTTCATTCCGCGGGAGGTGACAGCGGGCGTTCCTATTCTGAGACCCGAGGTGACGAAGGGACTGAGTTTCTCGGACGGAATCGTGTTCTTGTTGACTGTGATTCCCGCCTGTCCGAGGAAGGTTTCGGCTTCAAGACCCGTGATGTGCTTGCCTGTCGCATCCTTCATTGTCGAGAGGTTCATGAGAAGGAGGTGGTTATCGGTGCCGCCGGAGACGAGGGTGAAGCCTTCGTCCATGAGGACTTTCGCCATCTTCTTTGAGTTCTTTATGATCTGCTTTGCGTAGACTTTGAACTCGGGCGAGAGCGCTTCTTTGAAGCAGACCGCTTTTCCGGCGATAACGTGCATGAGCGGACCGCCCTGCGTTCCGGGGAAGACCGACCTGTCGATCTTTACTCCGAGTTCGTCGTCGGTGGTCATGATTGCGCCGCCGCGGGGACCGCGGAGTGTCTTGTGTGTCGTTGTCGTGGTGAAATCAACGACGCCGACGGGTGTGGGGTGTTCGCCTGCGGCAACGAGTCCTGCGATATGTGCGATATCCGCCGTGCAGTATGCGCCGACATCCTCGGCGATCTCCTTGAATGCCTTGAAGTCGATTGTTCTCGGGTATGCGCTGGCGCCGCAGACGATCATCTTCGGCTTTATCTGGCGCGCCTGATCGGCAATCCGGGCGTAGTCGAGAGTTTCCGTCTCTTTGTCAACGCCGTAGTGGGTGACCTCGTAGAGTTTTCCGGTGATGTTCACCGGGGATCCGTGCGAGAGGTGACCGCCCTGTGAGAGATCCTGACTCATCATCCTGTCTTTCGGCTGCATTACCGAGAAGTAGACCTCCTGATTTGCCTGACTTCCCGATACCGCCTGAACGTTGGCGTGTTTTGCGCCGAAGAGTTTGCAGAGGCGGTCGCGGGCAAGGTTTTCGATGACGTCGTGGAACTCACAGCCGCCGTAGTAGCGCTTTCCCGGGTAGCCTTCGGCATATTTGTTCGTGAGAATCGATCCGACCGCTTCAAGGACGGATTTGCTGACTACGTTCTCGGATGCGATTAGCTCCAAGCCGTTTACCTGACGTCCGTATTCTTTCTCAATAAGTGCAAAGATTTCGGGATCATGTTTTGCAAGATCTGACATGTAAAATAACTTGGACTTTTAAGAAGTTATACTATTTTATTGAAGTTATCATCGGACAGGTTCGTCCCGTCTCTCACCGTGCGCCGTGAGCCCTTTTTGCCGTGAAAAAAAGCGGGTCGGCAGAAAATGACTGAAAACAATTAAAAACACGTTTAACCATATAAAATATTATTAAAGATTGGTATTGCAGATCAGTATTGTCAAATATCGGATTTGCCAATCTTTAAAACGGGGATAAATATGGATACCGTAAACAGCGATGCAAAACTAAGAGATCTTGAACATATCGTTCAGGAGAAGGAAAGGGAGATTCAGATGCTGAGAGAAAATATACACAACTACAATGCCAGCAATCCTGTCAGTGAAGAGAGGATAATCAAGCTGGAACGCGAGGTTAAAGAGATTGAAGGGCTTGTCCGCGGACTTACCGCCGAGATGCTCGACCTTAAGGCATGGGTTCAGAAACTCGCCAAAGCGGTTGAGGATGAGCCTGTTGACAGAAGGACGGTTGTCTCAGAGAAGTCGGACAAGGGACGCGACTATCCCGTAGTGGAGTCGCCGAGGGTTGCCGCGGAACGCAGGTCGGCAGAGAAGGCACGCAGTGCGCCCGCAGCTCCCGTTCAGGAAATCGTGGAAGAGAAGAAGGACAACGAGGTTCTTATCATCCAGCCCGACGGCACCATGAAGCGCGAGGAGAAGTTCGGCGAGGACATGATCGTTGCCGATCACCGCGCCTCCGCCAGACAGCCGCGTGTAAGCGGAGGTCGCGAGCCTGACAGAAAACCGCTCATCTACGCCGACGACGATGACGCCGTTGAGGTCAAGAGAAGGCGCAACTGAAGTCTCGATTGAAGCCGAAACCGAAGTCGCAACCAAACTCAAATAACGAATAATCTGCGAAAAAAGCAAAACATCCGGGTGCACCGTTGCAAAAGCAACGGCGCATCATGATGCCTATATTGATGTGTGTATTTGACGGATTACACAACTGATGCAGGCACAACTGATGCGGGGAAGACTGTCAAGTGTATATAACCGAACTCGAAATAGATAATTTCAAGTCTTTTGGCAAAAAAACCAAAATTCCTTTCTGTGAAGGATTTACCGTAGTCTCGGGACCCAACGGTTCGGGAAAGAGCAATATAATCGACAGTATCCTTTTTTGTCTGGCGCTTTCGGGCGCACGCGGTCTCAGAGCCGAGAAACTCACCGACCTTATTAACCTCAACACAAACCGCAATTCCGCCGAGGTATCCATCACATTCTCGGACAATACCAAAATCCGCCGCAGAATAAAGAGAACGCCAAACGGCTATTACAGTTACAACTATATCAATGACCGCCCGTGCAAGCAGAGCGATGTTGTCGAGTATCTCGCCAAATTCGGAATCAAATCCGAAGGCTACAATGTGGTGATGCAGGGCGACATTACCCGCATCATCGAGATGAGCGACGGCGAACGCCGCAAGATAATCGACGAGATTGCCGGCGTCTCCGAGTTTGACAAGAAGAAAGAGCAGTCCTTATCCGAGCTTGAGATTGTCCGCGACAGAATCGAGAGGGAGGAACTCCTGCTTGCCGAACTTGAAAAACGCCTTTCAGAACTTGAAAACGAGAAGGCGCAGGCTGAAAAATACAAAGAACTCTCGGCAAAACTCGAATACTATAACAGCTGTCTCTCCGCCGCAAAACTCCGCGACTGCGAGGCGGAACTTCTCGGAATCGCCACTCTTGAGGCTGATCAGGAGGCAAAACTCGCAAAACTTAGGGGTGAGCGAAAGACCGTCGAAGAGAAGATAGAGAACTTAAAGAACGAGATCTCCTCCCTCGATGCCGAGATTAACGCCAAGAGCGGGGAGGAATACCGCGCACTCTTAGCCGCGATTGAGGAGTCCAAGGGAAAGATAACTCTTGCAAAGCAGAATATCGCAAGGCTCGAAGAGTTAAAAGCGGATAAAAAGGAGCAGATTGACAAGCTCTTCGGCGATCTGAAGAGGACGGAGACGAAGATCGGCGAACTGACTGACGATATCAGAAATCTCTCGATAGATCGTTCCAATCTCAATATGGAGCTTGCTTCGCTGACCGC
>JAFZMT010000137.1 GCA_017553245.1 Methanomicrobium sp. | reverse complement strand
TCCGACGCCTGTGCCTACGGTTGAGGCAACGCCTTCGGATACCGTCGTGCCCACCGTATCGCCCACACAGGCACCGAAGGATACGGGTCCTCAATCAAAAGAGGATGTCATAAACGGTCCGATTCCGCGTCCGCTTGCCGATACGTCGGATGCGGGACTGATGAAGCTGCCGTTGATCTCGGATATCCTAGGATATATCCAGTATTTCTATGACAGTTACGTCAGTCTCATCAATTCGATAATCTGAACGGTTATTCCATAATCCGAACAGTTTAATTCCAACCGTACAATTTTTTTAACGGCATTTTCCGCAATGTCTTTAGAAGCACTGCGGATGATCCCTAAATCCCCGCGAAAGACTTCTGCGGCATTGAAAAGCATAATATTTAAAGAAGTTAAACTCTTAAACGCAGAATAATAATGCCGTAAAATTTTTCAGAGTTGAATAAGGGTGATAATTTGAATTATATGACGTCAAAAGTACGGGTTGGCGGGCAGCTCTATCGTCTGACCATGGACGACAGGGGACTGCGGCTCGATCTGGCGGCAGGCGGAGTTGAGCCTTACGAATATCCGTATGATGTAATCACAAGCGCAAATGCATCTACAAACGGATATTACGAGCCGTGTATCGATCTTACCGTAAGCTACAACTTCAATGAATCCGCGTCAATGACCATGGTCTTCGATCTTGACGACGAACGCGACAATGTTCTCAGGCAGATTCTGTCGGTCACGGGCGGCGGTGCGGGAGGTTATCAGCAGGCGCCCGCGGCGGCAGCGGCTTCTTACGGACAGGCGGATTACGGTCAGGACATGTACGGGCAGAACGGCGGCGGTTACGGCAGTAACGGAGGCTACGGCAACGGCGGCTGCGAGAGCGGCATGAGCAGTCCGAATGCACGAAACGCTAATGCTCAGAACGCACGGGGCGGTTACGCAAATCCGCAGTATGACGGCGGATACGGACGCGAGGGCGGTTATCAGGATAACTTCGGTCAGAACTCAGGACAGAACTACGGTCAGAACTATCGGCAGTATCCGCAGAATCAGCCGTATAATGAGTATTCGGATGAAAACACCGATGTCTACGGCGCAAACCGTTCCGGCGGCTACGGCGGTTACAATGACGGCATGGGCGGATACGGTTCAGACGGAGGCTACGGCAACGGCGGTTACGGGCAGCAGAACAACGGTTACGGAAATAACGGCGGCTACGGTAACGGCAGCGGCTATCATGACGGCTACTCGCAGAACGGCGGCGACTACAGGAACAATTACTCAGACGGCTATTCGGACGGTTACTCCGGCTATCGGGATAACGGAAACAGTTATTCCGACGGTTACTCCGACCGATACTCAGACGGTTACTCCGATAACGACCGCTACGGCGGCAGGGACGACGGATACGGTCGCGGTTACGGCTCGGATTACGGATCGTACGATTCGGGACGGCAGTCATTCGGCGAATACAAATACTCTCTGGGCTCGCTCTCGCTTCCCGAGAAGATAATCGGATTCGTAAGATATCCGTCCGAGACGTTTGAGTCCTCAAATAACGATGAACTGCCGACGGTTCTCATCTACGGCGCTCTGATGCTTCTCCTCTTCTCGGTGGTAAATGTCGTGATTGCGGCGGTAATCGGTTCGGCTGCGGCTCCGGATAACGCGGTATTCGGCGGTCTGCTCTCCAACGGCGGCGAACTCGTAAGACTCATCCTTGAATATCTTATATTCTCGATAATCTGTCTGCTCGTATACGGCATTCTGGTATTTCTGCTTACTAAGATTACGGGTCAGGGACTCAGCCCGCAGGAATCGCTTACGACGACGATTTATTCGTCAACGGCGCTCGGAACAATCGGTCTGATTCCGCTTGTCGGAATCTTCATAGCGCCGCTCTTCCTCATATTCCTTCAGATTAAGGGACTTGCGGCAGGCTATGTCCAGGACATCAAATTCGCCGTAATCGCGGCGGTGCTGCCCGCAATCATCATGTTTGCGGTCTTCTACTATGTTGTTGTCAGCGGCGAGGTGGCATTTATATGAACGGCAATATTTTGAACGGCAATATGCCGGAAAAGAGACGCAATGCGGGAAAGATGGCGATAGGGACCCTGCTCATCCTTATGCTCCTCGGATTCCTGACATTTTCGCTTGCGGCGGCGCCGGTCTCGGCGGAACTGGCACCCAAAATCGGATACGAACTCTATCAGATAAAACTCTCCGACTGGGCGGGTTATCCCGACTATGTGAAGTATTCCAGATATGACAAGATATACGAACTCTGTCTGTATGATAAGGCAGGCAGTTCAGTAAAATCAAGGTCCTGGTCGGTGGATGATCCTTACTGGACTTCATCGAGCAAGGAGAAATTTTCGGTAATCTACACCCCCGATGATGTCGATAAGATGAAGGGTAAGGTGAAGGTAAAACTCGTTAACATCGGCAGCGGCGGCGACTACGGAGAAGCCGAGGAATACATTTACCTTACCGAAGCGGCATCGTGGGGCAATTTCGTCATATACGATCTGACACCCGAGCCGACGGCGACACCGACGCCGGTTCCGACGCCGACTCCGACACCGGAGCCCACACCCGAACCCACACCGACGCCTGAGCCCACACCGGCGGCATCGCATGTCTATAAACTGCCGATCTCAAGCGAGATGACGAAACTTCAGGATACATTCTCATGCTATATCGAGCTGATAAAGAAGCTCTTCGGCATTAAATAAATAAAATAATTATTTTCTTTTTTATTTTTCAGGTCCGTTTCACATTCGGTCTGTTTCTCATCAGGTAAGTTTCCCGTTCGTTAATTTTCCGGTTCAGTCGGTTTCCGTTAGGTCGGGTACAGTTCACTCAGTCTCTTTTGCCGTGAATAATACGACTGCGCACAGGGCGAGGCAGAGTATTGCCGTTACCGCAAACGCCCACGGATACGAATTTTCGGCTATGACACCCGCCGCAAACGGCATGAACGACATACCCGCGTATCCGAAGAGGTTGAATGCGCCTAAGACCGCGCCCTGTCCGAACCGTGTCTTTGAGAGACTGTCAACCAGAACGATGTTGACCGCACCGTATACGCCGCCGATGGCGACAAATAAAAGTCCCGCCGCGATGAGGCTTTCCGCGGGTATGAGCAGTATCATGAGGACAAGTGCGGCGATGACGAAGGCGCCCGCAGGTATCTCGTATCGGATATTTCGTCCCGAGATGCGGGATGCGTAAAGCGATGCCGCAATCGTTCCGAGGTTCATCAGCCCCGCAAGAATGCCGGCGGCAAGAGCGCTTATGCCCGAAAAGCCCGGGTATACCGAGATGACAACCCCCGTGGTGCCTGTGAGAACCGCGGTTGCGATGAATATGTTGCGGCATTCCTTTATTATAGAGAACAGTCCCGAATTTTGCGCGAGGGGCGATTCCGCGGCGGACTCCGATTTTGCGGTGTCGCCGAATTCCTTACGTATCGTGCCAAAAGAGAGTAAAAGCGCGAGGGTGGCGAGCACGGTGAATATGAGAACGCCGGTCATGAGACTGTAGCCGCTTAAGAGTCCCGTCAGAAGAAGGCTTGTAAGGAATCCGAGATTTATGCAGGCGAAGTAGTAGCCCGAGATTTTTTTGTGCTCCTCCTGCTCGTTTATCCATGCAAGCGCGGATGCCACAAAGAGTCCCGCGCCTATTCCCTCGGCAAAGCGTGCCCCAGCAATCAGATACGGGTTTGTGAGCAGAATCATGACAATGCCTGCGATAACGGTCAGAATAAGTCCGGCACGTATGGGCAGAGTTCTGCCCACCCTGTCGGAGATCACGCCCGCAGGAAGGACGGTAAGAAAAGCGCCCAAGAAATATGCGGAATAGATTATGCCCTGTATCTGCGGGGAATCCTTTGCAAGCAGATTAAGTACGGGCACGACGGCGTTTGACATCGCCATTACCGCGAATGCGCCGGCAAGTATGGTGATGACAACCGCTGTCTTTCCGAGGGTTTTTCCGCAAGTATTACCGCCGGCATTCATGCAGGTATCTCCTTCTGTCTTTCCGCTCTTCATGGGGACTCTCATGGGGAATTATGACAGTAATGATATTTATAATATCATCTGTGTTCTTTAAAGTCCGAAAGCGATACGGAGAAAATCCAAATACAATTAGAAGACTGTCCAAAAAAGGTATTTTGATGATTTGATTGCGATTTATAGGTCTAAATCGGATTTACGGGTAATACATCATTTACGGGTAATGCATTATACCATGCGGTAGGTTTCGAGATTCTTCGGGGAGTGAGTCTCGATTCTGAATCTCTTGTAGATTGAGCTTGCAAGATCGATAGTGTTCTTCTCTTCGCCGTGGATGGTGAAGATCTTCTCCGGTCTCGGGTTTAGGTGGTTGACCCATGCCATGAGCTGTTTTCTGTCGGAATGTCCCGAGAAACCGTCGACGGTGTGAATCTCAAGGTTGAGTATGATGGTTTCGCGCCTTCCCATCGGCACCTCCTTCCAGCCCTTCTGGATTCTGCGTCCGATTGTTCCGTCTGCCTGATAACCGACGAATACAAGGCTGTTCTGCTCATAGGGCGCAAGACCGTAGAGATATTCCATGACGGGACCGCCGTTTAACATACCGCTCGTGGTGATGATGATACAGGGGTCGCCGCCTATGACTTCCTGCCTTATTGCGGGAGAGTCTACCTGCACGAAGCATTCGGCAAGGAAGGGGTTGTGGCCTTCCTGGAAGATCTCTTTTCTGAGGTCGGGGTTTAAGTATTCGGGGTAGGTGGTGTGAATCGCGGTTGCCTCTTTTATCATGCCGTCAAGGAAGACCTTTACTTTGGGAATCTTTTCAAGGCGCATTCCCTCCTCGATAGCCAGCATGACCTCCTGCGATCTGCCGACGGCGAAGGCTGGGATGATGACTTTTCCGCCGCGTTTAATGGTCTCGTTTATTATCTCGTAGAGTTTTGTCTCGGCATCGGCCATTGAGGGCTGGATATCCTCCGATCCGCCGTACGTGCTCTCCATGAAGACGGTCTCAAGGCGCGGGAACTGCGAGGTTGCCGGACCGAAAAGCCTTGTCTTGCCGTAATTGAAGTCGCCGGTGAAGGCGATGTTGTAGAGACCGTCGCCGATGTGGAAGTGGGCGATTGCCGAGCCGAGGATGTGACCCGCGTTGTGGTAGGTGAGCTTGACGTCGGGTGCTATATCGGTTACGCTGCCGTAGTTGAGGGTAATGGAGCGCTTTAAGTATTCCTGAACCTCTTTGGAGGAATACGGCACCTGATTTGCGTCGTTAACCGCGACATTGAGGTAATCGAGCTGGAGCATCACGGCAAGATCGCGTGTCGCGGGTGTGCTGTAGACGGGTCCCTGATATCCGTATTTGTAGAGGAGCGGGATAAGTCCGCAGTGGTCGAGGTGGGCGTGCGTGAGAACGACGGCATCGAGGGTGTTGAGCGGGTATATCTCGGGAACGTAGAGATAGGGCACGCCGTCGCTTCCGGGTTTGTCGCCGCAGTCGATAAGAATCTTGCTCTCCGGCGTTGTCAGCAGGAAAGCCGCGCGTCCGACCTCGCGGCAGCAGCCCAGGGTGGTCACGCGGAGCCATCTGTCCTTGCTTGTGATGTCGCGGTGTATCCTTCTTCCGATTGTCCTTAAGAATTCCTTTCTTTCGTCCTTGAACGCCCTGAGATACTGTCTTGTCTGTTTGACGGTGACACTCTCTATGGGCGGCGTCCGCACGACCTTGGGTGTCCAGCCAATCTCCTTTGTGATGTCGCGGAGGGTTGCGCCGTTCTTTCCTATGACGACGCCGGGCTTTTCCGCCTCGATTAAGACCTCGCCGGTGTCGGGATCAAAGAACATGTCCGTGATTCCGGCGCCCTCGGGTACGACGGCGTTTATCATGGTCGTCGCCTTCTCGGGGTCTTCGAGGATATTGGGTCTTACAACTATGCGTTTTCTTAAATCTCTTGCAAGAAGCTTGATAAGGTCGGCTTCGTCGGCGAATTTCTTGGGGTCGTCGGTGTAGATAACCAGTTCGGGACCTTCGAATTCGACGTCCGAGACATTGATGCCTGCCGGTACTTTGGAGTTAATCTTATCTTTCAGCTCTTTGAGCCTGTCTTCAATCAGCATAAAAAATTCCTAAAAAGAGAAAAAAATCAGTTTGTGATTCCTTTTTTGCTTACTTCTTCGTATTTGTCTTTTGTTATGGATACAATGCAGATATCCTCGCCGGATGCGGAATCCCTTCTCATTGCCGAGGTAATTGCGCGTGCCGCAAGTGCGGTCGCATCCTTCTCGCTGATTCCCTGTTTGTATCTGTCTTCAAGGACGCCGTATGCGAACGGCGATCCCGAGCCGGTGGCGACGAAGTCATCTTCCGGCGATGCGCCGCCCATTGCGTCAACGGAGTAGATGGACGGACCGTTTTTGTCGACGCCGCCGACAAGGAGCTGGACGTAGTAGGGCATCATCCTGTGCTGGTTGAGCACATTGCTTAAGAGCGATGCCGAGGCGCCGACCGTCATCTGTCTGCTCCTTCTGATATTGTAGAGGCTGCTTTCGACCTGCATCAGACGTGCAAGCTGCTGTGCGTCGCCGACGCCGCCCGCGGTCGTCATACCGATTCTGTCCGAGATCTGGTAGACTTTCTTTGCCTTCTTGCTGGCAATCATGTTGCCCATGGTCGCACGTCTTTCGGTGGCGAGGATGACGCCGCCGTCAAAGATGATGCCCACGGTTGTGGTTCCTTTTAAGATATCCGAGTTTTCCTGTTGCATTGTAAAACACTCCCCGATTCAAGGATTTCATCGGTAATTTCATTATCTTTCATCGGTAATTTCGTAATTTTGCGGTAAGTTTTCGCAGTAATTTTTACAGCAATTTTCGCTGTAATTTTCGCAGTATCTTTTTCCGTAATTGATTCGAGTAATTTCTTCGTAATATCACAGGCAGTTTCCGCAGGGATTCTGCTGTAATTTCAGTCGGTAATTGAGTCTAAAAGTATGACGGAAAGACTGCACGGGTCAGGCGTATACGCAAAACCCGATGTCTGCCGTGCTTCCCGGCTTTTGCTTGGGGCAGTCGGCTTAAATTTAATAAATCCGATTCATTTCTCCGAAAAACTCGGATTAGTGATATTGAAAGGTCTTTCGTGAAAAATGAATTGTTGGATCTGATTAAATCAGTATTTATTTATTAATGCGATTAGTTTATTAATGCTTTGATAACTTCGCGGTCAAAGAGCATTGCAACCATCTTTCTGTTGCCGTTGATGACCGGCAGCTGGTCGACTCTCGAGCGCTTCATCTTGAGTGCACATTCGCTGAGTTCGGCATTCTGCGGGACGGCAACGACTTCTTTAACCATTGCGTCCTTCACGAGCTTGTCGGGAAGCTGAACTTTGGAGATTCCGAACGAGATTGTGTGCATGTCGCGGATACTCTCCCATGTCCATTCGTCGTCGTCGGTTCCTGTCGAGAGGTCGCTTACCTCAACGCTGTCCTCGATGAGTGCGTTCTTGATGAGGTCGCGTCCCGAGATGATTCCGGTGAGGATTGCATCCTTGTTCAGGATGGGGATGGCGTCGTATCCCGACATCTCCATGATGTTTCCGACAAGCGGGAGCGGTGTGTTGTCCCAGAGTGCGAAGGTCTGCTTGGTGTAACCCTCTTTGATGGGTGTCTTTATCTTCATCTGCGCAACCGCACCGACGAGGTCTGCGACACTCAGGATTCCGACGAGTTTGCCGTCTTCGACGACAGGAAGTCTTCTGAACTTGTTCTTCGTCATTATCCTTGCGGCTTCGTTGATGGTCGCATCCGGCGATATCGTGACCGGATCCGCGGTCATGAGAAGGCTGAGCTGTGTCTCGTCAGCTTTTCTCAGAAGGTCTTTTCTTGTAATGATTCCGACAAGTTTGCCGTCTTTTGTTACCGGAACGCCGCTGATTCCCGTTCTCTTGAGAATTCTTAAGACATCGTCTCTGCTTCCGGGGGTTTCCACCGAAACCACATCGTCGACCATGTAGTCTCTTACTAATCTTTCCTCTATAGTCTCACCACCAGGGTTGATATGTTGCTGTGACGGATGACAAAATCCGTGACACTGCCGAGTAATAACTTTTCAATGTTGCTTTTGCCTGTAGAGCCCATGACGATTAAGTCGGCATTTATCTCTCCGGCATATTTTGTAATTTCTTTTCCCGCGTGACCGTGTCTGATCACGGCAGTGAATTTGACATTCTGAGATTCCGCGGCGGTTTCATAGCCGGAAAGAATCTCTTTGCCCATTGATTCGAATTTGCTGTAAAGTGTTTCTTTGTCGTTATCGGGCGGTAAGTCGTCCAGGCCCCCGTTTTCGACGACATAGATTGCGTTGAGCGCCGCTTTCGGTTCAGCCGCTTTGGCTTCGTCGAGTGCGGTCTCAAATGCCCTCCTGCCCGATTCCGATCCATCAATTGCTACGAGAATATTTTTGAACATCAATTATCTCCCTCAAAATTGACTTAATAATTTTTTTTTTATTTACATAAAAGATATTCTCTAAACGTCCGTAAAAGCGACACGATTTACGAAGGATTTCTCCGGCGATCTGCTGAAGCGCAGATTCGAGGCGCGGGGGTTGACGGTGTGGAATGCCGCGATGTTGCCTTCTTCTATGTAAAAGGGAGAGTTAATGAGTTCGGAGCCCGCGACTGCCATGTCGAGTATCTCTTCGGATTTGAGACCGTAGGCGTAGTAGGTGAAAGACATCTCCGCACACATGTCGGGCTGGACGAACATGACGTTATCCGTGCCCAAAAGGACTTTGCAGCCGAAATCAAGCATTTTTCGTATCGGCGGGTTGTCTTTGGATGATGCCTGTCCGAGTATGTGGTTTGACCGCGGGCAGACGGCGATGGGTATGTCGAGGTCGGCACAGCGTCTGAGCTGAGAGTCGTTTGCGTGCGTCATGTGGATGAGCAGGTCGGGCTGTGCGTCGATTGCGTTGTCGATGTCGCGATTGTCCTTTTCGCCGGCGTGAAACGCGACGAATCCGCCGCGCTTCTTGGTTTCCTCGGCAAGCCGCAGGACATGTTCGCCTTCTTTGGTGCTGGAGACTCCGATGCCGTCGGCTATCTTTTCGCCGCCTTCGCGTCCGAGGATGAGGGCTTTGAGTCCGGTGCCGGATAATCTGAGCGCTGTTTTGAGTTCGTTTACGCCGTTTACGCCGCCATCGCGGAAGTCACAGAAGCCCGCGGTAGTGCTCCTTTTCATGAATCTGAGACTCTCGGTCATTGCGTCTATGCGTATCTCCGAGGGAGTTTCGTTTAAGATTCTGTGCTTGAGTCCGTTCGGGGGTGCGACAAGGTCGGAGAGCGTCATGCCCTGTTTTATCTCCGCGTCCATGGCGACGGTATCGGCAAGGTGGGTGTGTGCGTTGAAGAGGCAGGGGAAGATCCACTGATCGGGGGCGCTGCTTATCTCGTTTACGCTCCTGATTATGCCGTTTTCTACCTCAATTTCGGCATCGACGAGTTCAAATTCGCGCCCGTAGCAGACTCTGCCCGCTATTATGTATGAGTCGGTTACGCCCGTCATAATTCGTGTCCCCGCATGAGTTTTGATCTCAAGGGATTTATGCTTATCAGATCTGTTATCATCGGTGTTGCTGTTATAGGTTTCGGTTTAAGTGATTTTGAGTTCATTTCGTTGAATTTCGTTCAGTTTGTTTTTGATTGGTGCCGTTGTTCTGTTAATTTCGCGGTTCGGTTATTTTCGTTTGTCGGGTAATCCCGTGATTTCGTTTGTTTGTAATGATTGTTATTCCTGCCGTGTTATTGCGCTTTGTTGTGTCAGTGTTTGTATGTTCAGTTATACGATATATTTTCCGCTCGGTTTTGCGGCTGCCTGTTTTCGCCTGCCTTTATTTTATATATGTCGACGTCCACTATAATAGGCATGGCAGTAAAGAACAAAGGCGGCGGAATGGTTTCGTCCGCAGGTCTTGTTACATATTATGACAGCGAGGACAAGCGTTCCTTCCATATCTCACCGAAGGTAGTTCTGGTTTTTGCGGCGGCAGTCGGAATTATTGTTGCGGTCTTAAACCACATCTTCTGAATTTAATTCCTTTTTAAAATTCCGAAGACGAAAAAAAGTGAAGTAAGTTGAGTAATCGGAAATACCTTAGGGTGTTTCCGACAGATTGGTGTATCCGATCCCGGAAATATTTTATTGTCGATTTTTTTGCCGATTTATGGTTGCCGTTCTTATTGCGGCTGTTTTTATTCAAGGCTGTTTTTGTGTGTTTATTCGAGACGTTTTTGTGCGTTTATTCGGGACAGTTTTTTATTGAAACTGCATTTATTCAAGATTGTTCAGTTTTTTGAGCGCTTTTCTGGTGATGTCTTCCTGCGGCGTGAAGTATAAGTTGTCATGCCCCTCCCAGTGCGGGCAGTTGCGGAAGATGACGGCGGGGATGCCTTCGTTGCTCTCCCCCATGATGAAGTTGGCGAATGCCGAGAATTCATCGACGACGGCTTCCTCGGTTATCTCAAGGACGCGCCCGAAGAGGTCTTTTTTGCCCCTGAAGTCGCATATGGCTTTCATTCCCGCCCATCCTATTGCAACGCCGGTCTGACCGCGCCTGAAGGATCTGCCGCAGGTGTCGGTGATGATTACGCGGATGTCTTTGCCCGTTATCGCTTTGAACTCTTCTCTTACTTCTTCGGCGGCTTTCATCGGTTCCGGCGGCAGGCTTACTATGTAGCCTATTTCGATGTTGCTGTTGTCGACGCCGGCTCTGACCCCAACGTGACCGCACTTCAACTGCGAGAGGACAAAGGGGTATTCCTGTATGATGTCTTCGGTGTCGTCGAGGACTACCTGTATGAATCGCGGGTCTTCGCCGCATTTTTCGGCGATCTCGATTGCTTTTTTGCCCGGCGTTATCGAGTCGTAGGATCTGAAGTAGCCTTTTGTCTTTGAGTAGACGGCGGAGGCGAGGCAGATTACGTCGCCGTCTTCAAGATCGGCTTTTTTGCAGATTTCTGCGGCGAACGAGTCTCCTTTCTGAAATATGGGGAGATCTCTTACGGGAATGACTTCTATACTCATAGTATGGATATAATTGCTCAATCCGTAAAAAATGATCATTTCGATTCGCGGCAGGGGAATATTAATATCATTTAAGGTATACCACTAAAATATCGTGTATCTGATACTCAAGTGTCCCGGATGTTCCACCTTTACCTATGTCGATAAATACAGTCCGCAGCGGCTTTGCCCGCAGTGCGGAGAGATTATCGATGTGGCGGATGCGACAATCTATCTGGAGGTCGCGGACTATCGCCTTGCCGAGTCGATAATTGCCGAGCTTAAGAAGTATCTGACTGCGCAGAAGAGAAAAGACCTCACGGAAGAGGAGCGGGAGCAGATACGCAAAGAGTATGCGGAATGGATGAAGCAGGCGCTGATAAATCCCGAAAAAGCAAACGATTCAAACGACATGTCAAAGATAATCGAATCCTGAAGCATTATTCCGTTGAAATAATACGATAAAAAAGAAATTTTTTGATTTTGCTTTATCTGATTTTGTTGGTTGACTTGTTTTGTATGATTTTGCTTAATCTGATTTTTGTTGGTTGACTTGTTTTATCTGATTTTGTTTTGTGCCGTTTTTATTTCAGACTGTTTCAGTTTTCTTTTTCATGTTTTCTTTTTCATGTTTTCTTTGAGTTTTCAGTCCTGAACGCCTTCGACGCACCTGTAGACTCTTATCGCCCTGTTGGGGCAGGTCTCCTCGCAGGTCTTGCAGCCCGTGCATTTTTCGGGGTGCAGAATCGTCAGTTTCGAGTTTTTGATGCGCATTATGACGTCATCGCCGGAGGAGGTCGCGTTATGCGCCAGACGCGGGTCTATCTCCTTGTTAATCGGGCAGGCGACCGAGCAGTTTCCGCATTTCATGCAGAGTTTGTTGTCGATGACGAGATGATAGGTTCCAAGCAGGCTTGTCCTGTCGATCTCGTTCTGCTCAAGGATTCTTCCCGAGGTGAGGACATTGTCGGGGCAGGCTTCCACGCAGAGACCGCACCGCAGGCAGTGACCTTTGTAGATGACGGGGTTCCATTTGCCGTTTTCGTCCTTTAAGACCTCGATGGCGCCAGGAACGGGGCAGATCATCATGCAGCGCAGTTCATGCGAGCACTCTTTTCCGGTCAGTTGCGGAAAGTCGCGGTAGTGCGGGGGGGTCACCAGCGGCGGCGTCTTCGCGAAGAGGAACTTCTTAATCCATTCCGCCCGCAGAAATTCTTTGAGATAGCAGATTATCGAGAACATTTTCTTCCTCCTTTTTCCTCCTTATTTCTCCTTTTTTCCCCTACCTCTCGTTACAGGATATGCAGGGGTCGGAGCTTATGAAGACGGCGGTGATGTCCGCCGCGGAATCCGCGCCCTTTAGCATATAGTGCGCACAGGCATCCATGTTCATGATTGAGGGTGTCTGCACCGATATTTCAGCCACATGTCCGTATCTGTTGGTCTTTACGTGATAGGTAAGCCCGCCGCGCGGGGCCTCTCCCGTCCACGTGAATTCGCCTTCGCCGACCTCGCCGCCGCCGCGGATTGGCTCCCCTTTAAGCCCTTCGAGTCTTTTGAGGCATTCGCGGATAAGCTCAATGCTCTGGAAGAGTTCGAGGAATCGAAGCATTATCCTTGCGTAGTTGTCGCAGGAGTGAAGCACTATCGGCTTAAAGTCGAGTTTCTGATAAGTGGGGTGGTTAAGGCGGTTGTCGAATTCAATTCCGCTTGCGCGTGCCGTGGGTCCCGCCGCCTGCGAGGCGATGACCTCTTCTTTCGTGATAATGCCCACTTCTTTGCTTCGAAGCGCAATCAGGGGACCTTCCTCGAAGATTTTTACGTAACGGCGGATGTCCTTCTCGCATTTGTCGAGAGCCGCGCTCAGTGTGGCGGCATCTTCGTCGCGGAGGTCGAATCTGACGCCGCCAGGGATGATGTAGGCGCAGGTGATTCTGGCGCCGGTGATGAGTTCGAGCTGGTCGATGACGGTCTCACGGAGGTTGATGAGATACATTGCGAGAGTCTCGTGCTCGATTGTGTAGCAGTAGGAGTAGTTGGCGAGGAGGTGCGACTGCATCCTGTCGAGTTCGTTGACGATGACGCGCAGGTACTGGGCGCGGATCGGGACTTCGATGTCGCTGATTCTTTCGACGGTCTCGATGAAGACCATGTTGTGGATTACCGAACAGATTCCGCAGATTCTTTCGGCAAGGAACATTACCTCCTGCCACGGTCTGCCGACCATGATCTTCTCAATTCCTTTTTTGACGTAACCCAGTTCGACCTCGGCGGAGAGAACCTTCTCACCAACGGTCTCGCACTTGATTCTTGCCGGTTCTTTGAAGCAGGGGTGGACGGGTCCTATCGGCAGGGAGACGTCGACGACTTTCTTCATCTCTTAGCCTCCTTTGCCTTACGCTCTTTTTCCGCGGCTTCTTTCTTTATTTCGTAGTCCTTGAAGACGACCGGCGCCAGTTCGAGGATGGTGTTTATTATCTCGGTCGGGCGCGGGGGACAGCCCGGGATGTTTGCGGCGACGGGGATGTGCTTTGAGACCGGCGGGTCGATTCTTGCGCCGCGGCGGTTGTATGCGCAGCCGGATATCGGGCAGTTGCCGATTGTTATTGCGGCTTTGGGTTCGGGAATCAGGTCCCAGAGGTGTCTGAGTTTGTCCTCCCACTGCTCGGTGTATGCGCCCGTAATCAGGAGAATATCCGCTTCACGGGGGTTGTTGTGGACATAGATTCCGTACTGCTCGATGTCGTAACGCGGCGCGAGGCATGCGAGAATCTCGATGTCGCAGCCGTTGCATGAACCGACGTTTACGTAGCAGACATGTATTGAACGCTGTCTTACCCTGTTCTTTATTGACTGAATTATGCTCATTCTTTATCCCCCGTGTATCGCGGCGCCGAATTCTTCCTCAGATTTGACTTTTCGGATGACTGCGGCTGATTTTTTGCATCCGAGACGATTGCGGCGATGAGGCGTATGCATTCCTTTTCCGCATCCTCTTTTCCCGCGCCCGATTTGATAAGCCCGTCATACTTTCCCTGCACTTTTGCGATTTCGCCGGTCTCCACGGGCAGATAGTCGGTGAAGAGCGCAACTATGGGGAGTTTTGCGGGCGCGGATTCGGATGCGGATTTGGGTGCGGCTTGGGTCTTTGCCTTTGTTTCGTCTGTCGCTTCGTCCGTTTTTCCGTAGAAATTCCGCCACGATTCGTATCTGGCGGGAATGTTCTCGAGGTATGCCATGTCCAGCTGTTCAATCAGGAATCTTCTGAGCACCTGTTTGTTTACCCCTAAAATTCCCGCAATCTCGGCGGTTATTCTGTCCTGATTGGGGCAGGCAAGAACGTTGAGTTTCATGCCGTAAAGGTTCTTTTCGTAGACGTAATCGGGCATTCAGAACACCCCCGGAAACAATAATCTGCAGATTGCGTATGCAAAGAAGAGCAATACGCAGAGACTTACGAGAATCATCTCGCCTCTGTGCAGGGTTTCTTCTCTCTGTTTCGCGGCGGCGACGGTGCCTGCTCCCGATGTGCCCGCACCCGTGTCCGATCCCGTGCCCGCAACTGCGCCGTTTCTCATCATTATCATGATGACGGTAACCGCAAAGATGACAATGAGGGCTGCGACTGCAATTGCGGTCTCGGGTCTTTGGATACACTGCCATACGAGGATTACGGCGTAGACGGCAAAGCAGAGCGCTGCCGCATGCTTAATCGTGAGTCGCTTGTGCTTTTCGGTTTCCATTACGGCATCCCTCCGAAGACTGCCATGAAAGCCATGTAGACTATTACTATGATTATTACCCCTATCTGGATTGTCACGGCATCATAGGGCGAGAGCATGGGCGTCAGCGCACAGATGAAGGACATTGTCATGAGCAGTATAAGGGTGGCGGCAAGGAGCATCCAGAAGGGCATTGCGCCGATGAAGACCGTTACGAAGACCGCGAGAAGGACGAAGGTCTTGAGTGCGAAACCTATCTCAAGCCCCGCCCTGAATGCGCCGAAATGCTCGGTTTTGTTGCCGCTGACTATCTCTTTCGCCTCGATTATGCCGAAGGGGCTGTAGGGGACTTTGGAGAGGATGATGACATACATTGCAAGGGCTATCGGAAGGGCGGTTATGAGGAGCATGCCGTTTGCCGCCTGATAGGCGACGATGTCGTTTATCATGAGCGAGCCCGTGATGAAGTAGATTCCGGCAATCGAGGCTATGAGCGGAATTTCCGAAGCCGCGGACAGAACCGACCTGATTGCGCCGAACTTGCCGTAGGGCGACCCCGAGGAGAGTCCCAGACCGTGCTCGGTGATCTTGTGGAGGAGGTAGACTCCGAAGATGATGAGCAGGCTGCCGCCGGTGAGCAGGACATAGAGCGCCCCCGCCCAGATGGCGATGACGGCGGGGACGATGGCGACGAAGAGAACCTTCGAGGCGGTCTTCGGGATCCACGTCTGCTTGAAGGAGAACTTCATCACATGGAGGAATTCCTGCCATATCGGCGGTCCCGGTCTGGTCTGAATCCTCGCAATGACCTTTCTGTGAATGCCGTGGAAGAGAAGTCCGGCGATTATTGCAAGGATTATATACAGAAGAATCATGTTGCTCACCTAATACCCCACGAACGGATAGTCTCCGTCCTTTGTCGATTCGCGCAGTGCCACAGCCAGCGAGATTACGAATATCGGGAATGCGACGATGACGATTGCCGCGCCCAGCCAGCCGTCGATGTGCCCCGTAAATGCAAGGACCGAGGCAAGGATGCAGATAAGCGCGGCTGTAAATGCCGCCGCCGATGCCTGACCTTTGGAGATCTTCTTTTCGGTATTCTCGGTTTTTCGAATCATTTTACCTCATTTAACCTCACTTGTCTCGCTCAGCCTCATTTGCCTCACTGCCTTATCTCTTTCAACTATCCTCACACGGATATTACTATCTCAATCATTCTCAGGAATATCAGGAGTGAACTGACATGCACCATGAGAATGAAGGGTGCGCCCGGTGCACGGGTGATCTCTGCTTTTGCCACGAATACTGGCGCCATTCCCTCGGCGATGACTCCGATAACGAGGAGGAGTTTGGCAAAGAGCGGGACGGCTGCGGAGGAGTTGAACAAACCCCACATTGAGAGGGTTCCCGTCGTCGCAAGGACGAGGGCGGCGCCGACGAAGAGCGGCAGGGTGCCTATCATTGCGAGAAGTCCGTATTCGAAGGCGTTGTCGAGTATGTGTTTGTTCTTTACAGCCGCAACTATGCCTATGTTGGTTATTCCGATGAAGGCGGTGAAGAGGGTGAAGTTGAAGACGTCCCCCGCCATTATTCCGCCCATTGTGGCAAGACCGCAGGCGATTGCCATGAAACGCTGGAATCTGAGGGTGTCCTGCGGGATGTCCTTTGTGTAGCAGGCGTCGCCGCCGAAGACGGTGTCGACCTGACGTTCGGGCTTTGAGATGGCGGCTATTATCGTAAACGTCAGCGCAAATATGAAGAGCACTGCCGTGTAGGGCGTCAGGAAGTTTACTATGTCGCCGAAAGGCAGGTTGAAGAGAGCCTGTCCCTCGATGCCGGTCTCGAGGAATTCGTAGGGTGACCCGTAGAGCATATCGGTCGGGGGCAGGCACATTTCGTCGCAGACCGTGTTAATCATTGCCGCCTCCGATCTGTCTTGAGCCGCCGTTTCCGTCGTTCTTTCTCATTGTTCCGAGTATGGATATCTTGATTGCCACCTTGGCGAGGATGCCTGCACCCGCAAGCATGAGGGCGAAGAACCAGTATGCCGGCAGTATCATGAATATCATGAAGGCGATTACCCACATTACCCATGCGTAGCCGCTGATTGTCTCAAGTATTTCGGTCTTCTCGTCGGTTCCCCTGCATACGAAGTAGAAGAGCATTCCCAGACCGGCAACGGCACCGCCGGTGAATCCCGAGAGGATTATGCCGTAGATGAGCATTCCGACGGCGATTATCGCGGGTGCGGTGTGCATTATCTCGATGTCGAGGAAGCTGTCGGGTTCGCGGACGAGCTTTTCCTTTACCGTGTATATCTGAGACATTGCGGTCAGTTCCGCGACGCCGACGACGAGTCCCGGGAGTATGAGGGCTTCGGCAAGGTCGGTTCCGAGGAGGGCGATGGCTATGAGGGCAATGACTTCGATGAGGTCGGTGAGTAAGAGCCTGTGCAGGTCGTCGGTCTCGCGCATCAGGGCATAGAAGCTTATGAAGATGCAGACGATTGCGCCGATGATGCCGATTGTGAAGTCGGAGAGTCCGAATGCGCCCGTTACGGATACGGAGGTGACCGCCGCCGTCATTGCCGTCATTCTTCATCCCTCCTGTAGAGGAACATTGCGGTGGTAAAGGCGACGAAGAGGATGCTCGTCTCGACTATGGTGTCAAGACCGCGTGTGCTGTAGAGAATCTCATCGAGGATACCGCCCGGGTGGGCTACTATGGTCGTTCCGAGGTGCGGCGATATCTTTGTGAGGAGTATCGCAAGCGGCGAGAGATAGCCGGTTATGTAGCCGAGATTCGGGGAGTTATCGGGATACTGCGCCTTTATATCCGCGAGTGCGAAGGGTTCTCCGCCGCGGTCGTAGGGGTTGAGCGGGCTGTCGGGGTTGATTGTCTTGGGATAGAGCTGGTTCTTTTCGAAGGTTATATCCCCGACGGCAACGCTGATGAGTCCGATTGCCGCGACTATGATGACTACGAGGGCGTAGACTGCCGTCAGATTGTTGTGATTCTGAAGGATGCGTGAGACCTTACGTATTATCGTCAATTGCATCCCCTCCTTTCGGCAAAGGCGTCGGACTCAGCGTCACATGCCGCACCGCAATCGCGGTTTGCCTCCTTCTTTTCAAGGATGCGGACGAAGATGAAGGTGCTTACCGCCGATACCGTGAGGAAGGTGATGAGTGCGAGCGTCTCGTCGTATTCGAGCATTACGAAGAGCAGTCCGAACCCGGCTATCTCGAGGTTGATGAGACGTGTAAGGTATGTCTTCTTTGCGGGGAAGGCAACGGCGATTGCGCCGATTATGAGGAGTGCGATTCCGAGGATGAATACGGGCGTCATTCTCCGCACCTCCAGACAGCCTGTAGCGTGATTATTGTGGTGACGGGCACTATGAGTGCGGCGGCAATCACGAGGTCAAGGTAGCCTTTTTCGATTATGAAGGGGACAGCGCCCGCAAAGACCATTGCCAGAGCTATTAGTTTGTCGAAGGGGTCTTTGGAGATTGCCGCCGTACAAGTGCCGGCAAGGACGATTACGGCAAGGATGATGAGGATGAGGTCGTTCATGACGCCGCCTCCCCGTCAGCCCCGCATGTCTCCTTTTCTGCCGCGCCTTCCTTTGCGCACGCTTTTTCTTTTTCGGCGCGTTTAGCCCATGTGCTTGCGATAGCGTTGGACTCAATCGTCGAGCCTATGAAGTATGCGCACGCCGCCGCGATTCCGAGCGGTGTCGGGTAAATGAGGACTATTATTCCCGTGACCGCGAAGGTGAGGACGTTTAAGAACGGCAGTTTTTTGAGAGTGTTCTTTTCGAGAACGATTCTGATGCAGGAGTAGAGCGCGACGACTGCGCAGATGAGCTGCGGCAGTGAGGCGCCTGCCAGAAGTGTTTCGAATGTCATGCTCTCAGCCTCCAGAGTTTTCCGAGCATTTTGCTTGCGTATCTGTGCGATATTCCCTGTATGAGGAGTATTGCAAGGACCATGCCGGCGATGAAGGACTGCGGTGCGATGATTCCCGCCGTGTTCAGTGCGTATATGACGGCGGTTGCGACCAGTGCGCCCGCGGTTCCGGCATATCCCTTGTCACTGCATATGCGGTTGCCGACATACACGAAGACTGCGGCGATGAGTCCCCCGGGAAGTCCGAAGAGGAAGACTCCGCAGGCGGCAAGCAGGGTTCCCGCCGAGGCATCCGGCGAACAGACGATGTTTCCCAGCATGTATCCCCCGTTGAGGTCGCCGCCGCTCTCCTTTACAGCCTCACCGATTGCCGCCGCTCCGCAGACGCCGCCCGCCTTCGGGAGACCTGCCAGTACATCGATTGTCACGTAAAGAATGAACGAGACTGCAAAAGCGAGGATTATCTGCGTGATTTCGGGGAGCATGTCGGTGACCTGTCAAATTTACAATATTAACTCTTCTTGTCGAATTTACCATAAAGGTTTTGGAAATGCCACATTTCCATGTTTTTTTGAAGAAACCGTTTAATATTAATTATCGCGGTTTCGTTTTAATAGGTTCGCTTATGTATCCAATGACTTAATTATTGTTAAATGACAAAAGTATTCTGCACATTCTTTTGAGGCGGCATTCGCCTTAAGACGGGTGTTTGACGGTTTTGCGAGGCTTGCCGAGCCGGTCAAAGGCGCCGGATTTAGGGTCCGGTCTTTAGTAGTTCGCAGGTTCGAATCCTGCGCCTCGCACTTTGAGTGCGGCATTTAAATGACGCGGCATGCGTTTCAAAATGTTTATAACTGAAAAATGCGTATATTGTAGAGCACCACGCGTGTGAATGCGTGTGTTAATGCACCGATAGTGTAGTGGTTATCACTAGGCGTTGCCAACGCCTAAACTCGGGTTCGAGTCCCGGTCGGTGCATTCGTTTTTGAAGTTTTAATCATACAGCGAAGGCTTTGCGTTCGGCTTTCCGTTTTGCTTCAGGCTGTGCCCGTTATTCCCGCGATTTCCATCTTCATGATGCCGACAGAAAAGGATATACATGTTGGCTTAATAATTCAGAATGGGAAAGTTTGGAAAGTCAGAGTAAGTTTCCGCAGGTTTCCCGCGCCGGTAGTGTAGCGGTTATCACTGAGCGTTCCCAACGCTCAAATCCGGGTTCGATTCCCGGTCGGCGCATTTCAGTTCTTTTCAGTTTTCCGGTTCTTTTCAGTTATTTCAGTTTTTCAGTCCTTCTTCATCGCCTGTGCTTTCATGTCTTCGGACATGAGTTCGATTGCGTATCTGAGGGCGGTTCGCGGCATTTTCTGTTTATTCTCAATGACGTAGTCGAGGACTTCACGTGAATGCCGGCGGCTTTCCTCCTTTAGGAGCCAGCCGTAGCCTTTCTGCACCATGTCTTCGGCATCGTTGAGGAGGATGCCCGCAATCTCGAAGGCTTCGGGGAGGTAATCGCCTTTTCTTGCGGGTTTTATGAGAGATACCGCCGCGGCACGCCTGAGCCAGAGGTTTTCGGAGACCGCCCATTTTTTGAGGACGGGCATATTTTCCGGGTATTTTTCGAGGTATTCGCCCATGACGCGGGTGCAGAACCCGTCGCAGGCTGCCCAGTTTTTGATGTAGGTGTCGATGAGGTTTTCGAACCGGCGGATGTCGTCAACGGCGTATTGTTTGCGGAGTCTTGAGATAAATTCGGGGACTATGAGCGTTTCTTCGAGGTATCCCGTCTTATAGAGTTCCTCGCAGATTGTGAGGATCTCCTCTTTGTCGAGTTTTTTGAATTCTTTCCAGTGCTTCTGCGCGATTTTTTTGACGTCCTGCGATCTTGTGCCGCGGATTTTTATCTCGTCCCTGAAGAACCGCGCCTGTACCTTTTTGAATTCGGGAGTTGCCAGATTCCGGATGTCGGCGGAGACAGCCGCGGCTGCCTCACGGGCGTTTATGCCTGCCTTCTCTGTTTTATCGGAATTCTTCATTTTACCTCTTCCGTCATGCTGCCGTAAATCATTATTTCCCTTTTGTCTATATTTTGATAACGGTTTAATCAATGACGGTTAATGATTTTTATAAATGACGGTAATGATTTTTATCTGCGGCGATCTATTTTAATTATGATTTCTGAGGATGAACTGAGCAGATATAAGCGGCAGATTATGATCTTCGGCAAAGAGGGTCAGGAGAAGTTGAAGAACGCGAAGGTCTTCGTTGCCGGCGCCGGCGGTCTGGGTTCGCCGGTGGCTTATTATCTTGCGGCGGCGGGTGTGGGGTCGCTTGTAATCGCCGACCGCGACAGGGTTGAGCTTTCGAATCTCAACAGGCAGATTCTGCACAATTCCTCGAATATCGGGTATGAGAAGGCTTTATCCGCCCGCGAAAAGCTTACGGCGCTCAATCCCGATATTGAGGTGATTGCGTATGACGGCACCATAGATTCCTCGTCGGTCGGCATGATAGTCGGTGATTGCGACGGAATCGTCGATGCGATGGATAATTTCGCAACCCGCTATCTTCTTAACGAGACCGCGGTTGAGAAGGGCATTCCGCTCTTCCACGGCGCCGTCAGGGGTTTTCACGGGCAGGCGACGACGATTGTCCCGGGCGAGACGGGATGTCTGAGATGCCTCTTCCCCAATGCCGCGCCCTCGGAGATTTCGCCGGTTTTGGGAACGACGCCCGCGATAATCGGCTCGGTTCAGGCAAACGAGGTCATTAAGTATATCACGGGACGCGGCAGACTTCTGACAAACCGCCTCTTCATCTGGGACGGTCTTGAAGCCGAATCGACGGTGATGCCGTTTGCTAAGAATCCGAAATGCACGGTGTGCGCCGGCAAAAAATAGATTTACTGGATATTAACCTCTTCTTCCATGCTGCCCGTCCTGTAGCCCTGGAGGTCGAGGCAGACGTAGATGAAGCCTATCTCTTTGAAGCGTTCGACAATCTCCTCTCTTTTTTCGATGATGAGGTTTATGTATTCGGGTTCCGCTTCGATTCTTGCGATATTCTTGTGGAGGCGGACGCGGCAGTCCTCCAGACCGAGTCCGTTGAGGCAGTCCTCGGCTTCCTCGACCATTCTGAGGTTTTTGATTGTGATGAGGGTGTCGTAGGGGAATCTTGTGGCAAGGCAGGGGGATGAGGGTTTGTCCGCGAAACTGAGACCCATCGCTCTTGAGATGCGGCGAATGTCCTCTTTTTTGAATTCGGCGTCGACAAGGGGATGAATCAGGCTGTTCTCGTTGGACGCCCGAATTCCGGGGCGGTATTCGCCGATGTCGGAGTAGTTGAGTCCGTCGGCGATTGCGACGTCGGTGAGTCCTTTTTCGGCGATGTATTCCTTTATCTTGTCGATCATCGCCTTCTTGCAGATGTAGCAGCGCTCGCGCGAGTTGGTGTTGATTCCCTCGATATGGGCGGGATTGAAGGCAATGACAACAAGATTGAGACCTATTTCTTCGGCAACCCGCAGTGCCGATTCCTTTTCCGATCTCTTCATCAGCGGAGTGTCGAGAAGTATGCCGGTTACTTTGACTTCTTTGAGTTTCAGTGCGACCGAGGCGAGAAATGCGCTGTCGACTCCGCCGGAGAAGGCAATTATGAGTTCTTTGTGCTTTATCAGTTCATTGTTCAGACGATGAAGCATGTCTTTGTCAGTTTCCGTATATGTTCCCCCGATACGGTTTGTGCCGGCAGCCGGCGATTTGTTCCGGCTGATGAACGGCAGATATGAATAATATTTGAATAGTTCTTGTATGTTATATAATTTATGTACCCGCGGTATCTCCGCATAAATCCCCGCAGGAGAGCGGGTTAATTTATCATATTTATCTTATTTGTCCCTATCTGTCCCTGTTTAAGACTTTGCAG
>JAFZMT010000013.1 GCA_017553245.1 Methanomicrobium sp. | reverse complement strand
GAGATACAGAAACTGCGCCCGCGGGAGCAGATACTTAAGCCTTGATATCAGACCGTCGAGGCGGTGACCGCGGTCTTCGTCCTCAAGCATCTGAACCTCATCTATGACCACGGTTCCGATGTTCTTTAAGGTTTTACCCGTCCGCAAAATGTGGTCAATGCCTTCGTATGTGCCCACAATGATATTCGCCTGCGTGCTTCGGTTGGCGTTGACCTTTGTCTCCGGCAGATTTATCCTTGAGACTCCCGTGAGCAGGGAGACCTTCATATACGGATAGCGCTCGGTAAACCTTGCGTATTTCTGGTTTGCGAGAGCCACGAGCGGGACTAAAAATAGCATGTTTCCTCTTCCGCCGAAGTAGTTCATGTTGCCCGCCATCTCGCCTATGAACGTCTTTCCGCTCGCGGTTGCCGCAACAACGAGCTGGTCTTTGCCCTCAAGAAGACCTGCCTGCACGCAGAGATGCTGCACGGGCATGAGTTTTGTGACGCCGCAGACCTCCTTGAATTTTGCGGGAAGGTTGAGATCGGCGATATTTGTCGTCTCGATTATCTTGTGGGATTCAAGGATATCGAAGACGGTATGCTCGAGGTCGATCTTTTCCGGCTCGAGCATGGCAAGAATCCTGTCAAGGTCCATATAAAGCATAAGGAGCTTTTCAAGGTGTGCCGTGGAAAGACCGCCCATCTTTCCCATGTATCCGATTTCGCGGCGCAGCTCGTTCATTGCGCAGTCTATGCAGATGACTTCCCTGCCGTGCTTGACCTCGTTTTTGCCTTTCAGCGGCGTTATTTTGTTTTCGAGCAGGCATCTGCGGCAGACCGTGATGAATCTGTATTTTATCTGAAGATCGTCAAGGAATCTCTCGAAGTTCTTTGCCTCGCCCGTGAGCACGACATCGCAGGAACGAAGCTGTGATATGAGTTCTTTTGTCGGAGTATGGGCAAAATGGCGTTTTCCCTCGCCTCTCAGAAGGTAACTTTTCGGTCGGTATCCCTTTGAGGTCTCGACAAGGGTGATTACGCCTTCGGCGCATACGCAGTGATTATCGTATAAAAAAAGTTTGTATTCGCCACGATTCGGGCTGATAATCAGTTTCATGTCCGAAATCAGGGTGCGATAAGGTCATGGATGACATATCGCAGGTTGGCGGCTTCAAGCCTTTTAAGGAAGTCGGTGAAGTCCTCATCCACCACGACGAGAGCGGATTCGAGACCGTGAATCGCGGCTTCGATAACGCCCTCGCGTGATCCGAAGAATGTGTTCGGAGTAAGTCCCGTGTTCTTTACCGCAATATCGGCTTCTATGCCGCATGTGCCTATGAACCTGACCTTCTCGAGAATGTCGCGGAGAAGCTCGGGCTGAACGCGCTCAGAACCGCCGCGCTGGATACGCGGAACCTTGCAGACGTGAACAAGACCGTATGAAAGCTCTATGATGCCGACAAGGTCCGAAACTCCGAGATCCATGCCGCTTTTGGCATCGGCAATGGCAATGCCGCATGCGCTCTGCTCTTTATAGGACGCATGGATATGACCGTCCTTCATGTAGACGCCGACCTTGTCGCCGGCGCGGATGTTGCAGTCGGCGATTGCCGTCCAGACCGCGACCTGCTGGACTATGTCGTGCGTGATATGCTTGGCATAGGATTCCAGAGCTTCGGCATTGTTGATTACCCATTCCACCCCTTTGGGCGTTATGACATAGCTGCCGCGACCCTGCGACTTGACCATCTCGTCATCGACAAGCTCGCGTATGTATTCCGAGACCGCCTGCGGAGTAACCCCTAAAATCTCCGCAATCTCCTGCTGGCGCACGGAAGGCTGATTTTCAGCTACGCCTACGAGTATCTGAAACTTGGTCGCTTCGCGTTTGCTTCGAAGTATGATGTATAAGGGGTCTTTATCCTTTGGTTTCAACAACGACCAGCCCCTGACCTTTTACATCCAAGACGGGAAGTCTCTTGGCAAGTCCTTTGATAAATACGGGGCTTACGCCGTATTTTCTCGCAAGGTCGTTTACCGAAGAGTTTCCCGCTTTTACATCTTTTTCTATGTCATCCACAAGACTTCTCAGAGCGTCGTCGGTCGAGATTGAGACATTGATTAAATCACCCAAATCATCCATCGTGCATTGGAAGTTTGCCCTGAATTTGCTGTAGGTCGTCTTGTATTCAATAACCGGTTTCTCACCGGGTTTCGGCATTCTCCACTGTTCTTCCACAAGATTGCCTTTCTTAAGGATGGCAAGGCACTCCTTCACCTTATCTGCGGCTGTTGATTCTGAAAGTTCGGTCTCGGTCATCCAGTTCTTTGAGAGTAATGTATATACGTTCTTGAAGTCCGAGTCATTGAATGTAATCAAAAGCGGAACAAGATCCAGAGGATCGTTGACTATTCTAACATGTCCCGTCAAGATAAAAACCCGTATAAATATTGAACCTGCAATGAAATAAACTTATTCAGATTTCTTGACTTGCCGTAAAATTACTTTAACTGTTTCTCTTTTGACGGCGAAATCAGCCCGTTTTAGTGCGTTTTTTGCATAATGCCTACTTTCAAAGTTCAACCTGCAAGCCCCTCTCCCGCCGCATACTCCGCACCTGCGATATTAAAAACAATCATCTTTTATTTTTTTAACTCATATGTGAGTAAAGAGCGAAAGTAAAGAGCGAAAGAGCGGCGAAAACTTTGCCGGAGGCAGCATGAGTTCAAGAGTGTCGGGACGTATTGTCATAAAAGGGATTGTGCAGGGCGTGGGTTTCCGACCTTTTGTGTATTCGCAGGCAAAGTTATACGGCATACGCGGCAGCGTAAAAAATCTCGGCAGTGAGGTAAGCATTGTTGCTTTCGGCAGCCGCTTTGAGGAGTTTTTGAAGGCGGTATCGGTCGGCACCGTTCTTTCAAAGATTGACAGCGTCGAGGTCTTTGATATCGATGACGGCGATAACGCCGCGAGCGCCAAAGGCTCGGAAAGTGCCGCGGGCAGGGACGATTTCGTTATAGAAAAGAGCGGCAGAAGCGCTTCGCTTACGGGTTTCATACCCGCGGATGTCGCAATCTGCGATGAATGCGTGAAGGATATCTTTGAGAAGGGCGGGCGCTACGAGGGATACTGGGCAACCTCCTGCGTCAACTGCGGTCCGCGTTACAGCATTATCCGCGAAGTTCCCTACGACCGCGAGCGCACGACAATGGATGCGTTTCCCATGTGTGAGGGTTGCCGCGGCGAATACGAAAGCCCGAAGTCGAGGCGGCATCATGCGCAGACCATTGCCTGCAATACCTGCGGTCCGGGTCTTTCCCTCCTTGACCGTGACGGAAACGACTTGAAGTCCGCATCGCCGATAGACTATGCCGCACGGCTCCTCGACGAAGGTCATATCGTTGCGATAAAGGGAATCGGCGGTTACCACATCGCATGTATCGAGTCCTCCGCCGTTAAACTCAAGACCGCGCTTGGAAGACCCGAGCAGGCGCTGGCGATAATGGCAACCGGGGATACGGTCGCGGATATTGCCGTTGTCGGCGAAAGCGAGCATGCGATTCTTAACGGTCCCGAGCATCCCATTGTCGTATTATACAAGAAAGACAGGGATTCGCATCGCGATATCTCAAATCTCGACACAATAGGCTGTATGCTCCCTTATACGGGGCTTCATCATCTGCTCTTTTCGAAGCTGAAAAACCGCATTCTCATCATGACCAGCGCAAATGCGCCCGGAAATCCGATGATTACCGATACAAAGACCGCGGTCTCAAAGCTGAAAGGCTGTGTCGATTATTATCTGGCGCATGACCGCGTTATACAAAACCGCTGTGATGATTCGGTTGTCCGCGAGGGCTACATAATAAGGCTCTCGCGCGGCTATGCGCCCAAGAGAGTGAGCATCAATCTCGGAAAGGACTGCATCCTCGGAACGGGTCCCGAACTTTACACTACGGTATCAATCTATAAGAACGGCTTCTGCTGCACCTCGCCGCATATCGGAAATATCAAGAATCCGCAAACTCTGGAGTATCTCGAGGACACCGTCGGCAACCTTAAGACGCTTCTCGGAGCGGAGTTTGACGTTATTGCGCATGACATGCACCCGCAGTTTTTGTCAACGCGGTTTGCAAAGCGTCTCTCCGAGGAGACCGGCGCGGAGACTGTCGCGGTTCAGCACCACCGCGCCCATATAGCGGCGGCGTTCTCGAAGTATGCCGCGGCTGACGCGGAGCGAAACTGCGTGGGGATTGCTCTTGACGGCGTTGGTCTTGGTGATGACGGCACGGTCTGGGGCGGCGAAATTTTTGCGGGCGATATCCTGCACCTCAAACGCGTCGCCCACCTTGAGACCGTGAAGATGCCGGGCGGCGACCTCGCGACAATACACCCCGAAAGGATGCTTTTCGGCATGCTGCCCTGCGAAGATACCGAATCCCTTCTTCTTAGCCGCGGGTGGAAGGACTCCGAGCTTGCCATACTTAAGAAGCAGATTGAACGCGGTTTCAATGTGCCGCTTACGAGCAGCGCCGGAAGAGTCCTCGATGCCGCCTCCGCACTCCTCGGAATCTGCCGCGAACGCACCTACGACGGCGAACCCGCCATGAAACTTGAGGCGGCGGCATCCGCGGGAAGAGCGGAGAAGTGGGAGAGTGTCGTGACCCTTGAGGGCGACATGAGCGTTCTTTCGACATCGGCGATTTTGAAGAACGCACTTGCGGCGAAGAATGCGGGCAGAAGCATAGACGACATTGCCGCAAGCGTCCAGTTCAACCTTGCCGACGGCTTTGCGGAGATTGCGGTGGAAAAAGCACTCGATGCCGGAATAAAGGATGTCGTTCTCTCAGGCGGCGTCTGCATCAATCACACCGTCCGCGAGACCATTGTAAGAAAAGTCGAGGATGCGGGACTCAACATGATAATAAACCGCGATTATCCCTTCGGCGACGGCTGCATATCCTACGGTCAGTGCGTCTATGCGGGACTTCTCAGGAGATAGAATACCGGAAAACCGACGATATAATGTTAAATAAATAATAAATCCCCTAAATGTCAAAAATTCCAAAAAATTCAATTTTTTAAATAATCGTAAAATAATTTTAAAATCGGGATTGTTATCCCGAAATACTTAAGAGATCCTAATTTATTCTCTCTTTGCAAGATATGCGATACCGAGAATACCCAGTACGAGACCTGCAAAGATGCTTACCGCGGAGAGCGGTGTTGCAGGAGTTACGGGTGTGAGCGGTGTAAGTGTCGCATGAAGTTTTACAACGCCGCCCGCCTCAGGATAATCGGTAATCTGAGCGGTAAAGGTTGTGTAACCGTCTTTCTTTACGATATAGGTTGTGTAGGGTGTGCCCGTGACATAGACGGGGACGGTAAGTTCTCCGCCGGAGATAATGCCTTTGTAGTCTTCGTTGAAGTAGACCTGAGCGCCGTCTACGTTACAGTAGACAATGTATTCGCCCATGCTGCCGCCGACGGGCACGGGTGTCGGTTCGGGTGTAAGGGTTGCATATACGTCAGCATAGTTTCCCGCACCCGGGTGCGGCATATTGCCTGTCCACGGGATGTAGCCGTTGCTTGTGACCGTAATTGTCTTGTAAGGCGTGCCTGTCGTGTAGACATATCCGAGAAGCACTCCGTTCTGGATTGCTCCCTTGTAATCGCTGTCGAAGTAAACGCTTGCACCTTCAACATCGCAGTGCACAATGATAAGGCTCTGATCTCCGCCGATTGTGTATGCGCCCGCAGGTGCCGCGGCAAAGAGGAGTCCGATACCCAAAATTAACGCAAATAATTTCTTCAAAGTATCACCTGATTGTGATATAAAAAATTGCTTTTTTGACGGGATAAGTCTATCTGTTGAAAATTTCTCTCAAAACGCAGAAAGCCGTGATAAAACGCGGGCATCACAGCAGTAATCGCAGATTTCAATGAAACAAAATGCGAAAAAAGACTTCAATAGTGATTGTTGTAAACGAATGAAAAAAAGGTGGATTTATCCGAAGAGAGCTCCGAGGCCTGCCATTCCGCTTTCCTCGTCTGCCTTCTCTTCCTCTGCCTTCTTCTCAGGTGCCGCTTCAGCTGCTGCCGGAGCCGCTGCGCCTGCTGCTGCCGCCGGTGCTGCCGCAACTGCTGCAACTGCCGATTTCTCGATTGCTTCCGCAATGTTAACGCCGTCAAGTGCTGCGATGAGTGCCTTTACACGGCTGCCGTCAACTGCGATACCTGCTGCTGTCATGATTTTTGTGACAGCATCTTCCGTTACTTCCTTACCTGCGCTGTGCAGAATAAGTGCTGCATAGATGTATTCCATTTTATTCACCTAATTTTGAAATTTGATATATTTTTATTTCCTTACTCAGTAAGTGCTTTTACCGTCACCGATTCGCGCTGAGCACGACCGATGATAAGTTCAATAACGTCCTTCTCGTAGATTGCCGCCTCAACCGCAAGGTTCTTGGCCTCGCGAACAGCCTTGCCGATGATGGCTTCAGCCGTTGTCTTGGTCGGGATAGCTGCATTGACAGACAGGTTGAATGCCTGCTGACCTGCGAGAGTGAGTTTGTTCATGAACTCGGTCTCATCAATTGCCAGTGTAGAGGGCTCAAAGAATGTGCCTTCATAGTAAGCAACCTGAAGGTTCAAACCAACGTCGATTGTCTTAATATCAAGTTTTGCAAGGACATCAGCCAGTTTTGCGCTGATAACGTCGCCTGCTTTCGCAACAGTCTTTGTCTCACGAATAACGACTTTTCCGCCTTCGATAGCGGCAGGAATACCCGCCTGCTGAAGAGTACCCACGATAGGTCCGGGCGGGAATGCGGTAGGTCCCTTGGGGACAACAACATCCTCCGGTGCGATGTCGCCGGGCTTGGCGATCATCTTTGTCATGGTCTCCTGAAGCTTCTTGTAAAGCTTGAACGGATTCTCGTTCGTGTAGATCATTGCGCTCTGACCGTCGACATACTCGCTTGTCCTGCTGATATCGCCGCCGAGCTGCTCGAATGCGTGCTCAATAAGAGTGTTTCTGGTCATCTTGATGACCGCGGTTCCGCGAAGATCGCGGCGCATCTGCTGCAGCTGGCTTGCAGGAATACCGTGCAGGTCAACAAGACCCGTGAGTTTGTATTCGCCGGAAAGGCGCTTAATCTGCTCTACTTCATCCTGTTTCCACTGTGGAAGGTGGTGTGTATATAATACCATATTACATCAACCTCACTGACGGACCCATGGATGTTTTTACGTAAACCGAGCGAATGTTCATCTCACCGCTCTCAAGGTGACCTTCGACCTTTCGCAGGACCGCGTCGATGTTGTCGGTTAAATCCTCAAGGGACTGCGAAGCACTGCCGATTCTTACATGGAATGTCTTCTTGTCCTTCGATCTGAATTTGACCGAGTTTCTTAAACGCTCTACGATTGGTCCGATGTCAAGTCCCTGAGGAATCGGCTGAGGCATCTTACCGCGCGGACCCAGGCGGGTACCCAAGTAACGACCGACAAGCGGCATTACTGCGGTTTCGGCAAGGAAATACGAATACTCGTCCGCAATCTTTCTTGCCTCACGCGGTGATCCTCCCAGACGCTCGATTTCTTCCGGTCCTATGATGAGTTCCACTTTTGCGGCTTTTGCCTGAGTGGTGATATCTCCTTTTCCGAGAACGGCGATCTTCTGGACACGTCCCGTTCCCTTAGGCAGAATCATAGTCTCATCTATACGGTTTTTCGGCTGCGCCATATCGATGTTCTTCAGGTTGAATGTAATCTCTACACTCTCTGTAAACTTTCGTTTAGGCGCCTTCTCTATAGCCTCTGTTACGGCCTTTAGAATCTGGACCCTTTCAACCATCTAATTTCCTCCATAGTTCAACGACTCGAAATTCTCGAATCTTCTATGGGTCTTCATAGTCTATTCATGCTAACTGACTGTCGTATTCGCCTGCATCGATGAGAGCAAAGATATCCTTCGGATTCTTGCCGTCAACCGTGACGCCTACGCTTACGCATGAACCTATGACCTCTTTGACGGCGGTCTTAAGCTCATATGAAAGCATGTCGTCGAACTTCATGCGGGCAATGCGGACAGCAGCTTCAAACGGTAAATTGCCAACCTTGTTTGTGTTGGGTTCTCCGGAACCTTTCTCAAGGCCGCACTCTTTTATGATGAGTGACGTTGCCGGAGGAACACCCACGGAAATTGTAAACTGCTTCTTGTCGTCGACTTCGACTTTAACAGGAACCTGCATACCGTTGAATTCTGCGGTTTTCTTGTTTATCTCGTCAACTACGGCTTTTACATTAATTCCGAGAGGTCCTAATGCCGGTCCCAACGGAGGACCTGCAGTAGCTTTACCGCCGGGTACCAATACCTCGACTACTTCTCCCATTGTGTATCACCTTTCGCTTCCGTGACGGATGCATACCCGCCACTAAGCTTGGGTCTTAAAATGTTTGAACTGTACTGACTTAAATGTATCAATATGTTCGGCGGAATTTTCACCGGAAAGTCCGTGGTAATCCGTAAAAAACAGGGTTGAAAAAAATTTATTCGTGAGTCTTGTCAATAACGCGCACGTTGTCGCCGCGCACCGTAATCGGGATGGGGACCATACTCTCGTAGAGTTCGACGGTGATCTCTTCCTTGGAGGTGTCGACGCGCTTGACAACCGCCTTCTCGCCCTTGAACGGACCGGCGATAAGCTCAACGATTGTTCCCTCGTCAATTCCCGTGACAACCGGCTTGGGCACGAGGAAGTGCTCTATCTCGGAGAACGCCATCTCGCCTTTTACGACCGCACGCGCATTGGGAACCATCTCGCGAAGCTGTTCTATACGCGCAATGGGGTCGGGACTCTCGATAAGGACATAACCTTTCAGTTCCTCGGGCGCCATGACCGCAACAACGTGAATTTCGTCATGGTCTTCCAGAGCCTTTACGATGTTGTCAACCACCGTGCGCTCCTGTTTTGCGGTTGTCTTCATCGCATAGATTACGGTCTTTTTCTCTTCTGCATCAGTCATTTTATAATCCTGTAAAATATTGAAAGATTGGGGTTGATTTTATGGAAGGATGAGGAATATTTCGTAGATGATAAAACCGATAATACCTATTAATCCGATACCTGCCGCAGCTACCAGTGCAATCTTTTGAAACTCGTCTCTGGTCGGTGTTCTTGCCAATTTAAGAACACGAATGTATTTTTTGAATAAATCTTCATCGAATTTAAATGCCATTTAATATCTTCACCTTAAAAAGTCGATATCATACTCGCGCTCAGATGTTGGCTTGCGAACATTATAATCTTCACTTCTGCCGTAGATCTGCGGTGAACTGACGCCGGTCACGACAAGCATGGTGCGCATACGTCCCTGCATGTCCGGATCGACCTGTGCTCCCCAGATTATGCGTGCTTCGGGATCGATGCGGTCGCTGACTTCCTGCACCACACCCTGGGCTTCTTCCATTGTCATGTCCGGACCGCCGATGACGTTGACAAGCGCGGCTGTTGCGTTTGAGATGTCAACGTCGAGTAACGGTGACCTCAATGCCTTTTTAACGGAATCTGCTGCCTTATCTTCGCTGTCGCTCTCACCCATACCGATCATGGCGACGCCGCCCTTCTCCATGACCGTGCGGATATCCGCAAAGTCGAGGTTGACCATTCCGGGCTGGGTAATCAGTTCGGTAATTCCCTTGACGGCACGCATGAGGACTTCATCGGCGACCTTGAATGCCGCGTGGAGCGGAAGTCTGGGGACAACCTCGAGGAGTCTGTCGTTGGGCACGACGATTACGGTGTCGGCAACGTCACGAAGACGCTCAAGACCTGCTTCCGCGTTTTCGAGCCTGATTGCACCTTCCGAGCGGAACGGGAGCGTTACGATTGCGATTGTGAGCGCACCCTGGTCGCGTGCGGCTTTTGCGACAATCGGTGCCGAACCCGTACCCGTTCCGCCGCCGAGACCTGCCGTGATAAAGACCATATCGCTGTTCGCGAGCAGCGCGCGGATCTCTTCGTCGTTCTCGAGAGCCGCCTCTTCTCCGACCTGCGGGACGGAACCTGCACCGAAGCCCTTTGTCTTGATGCGTCCGATAAGGATTCTCTTGTCGGCTTTTGTTCTGATAAGGTGCTGTGCATCGGTGTTGACCGCAAAGAGCTTTGCACCGTCGATGCCCTCTTCGTACATGCGTGTGATGGTGTTCGATCCGCCGCCGCCGCATCCGACTACCGAAATCTCGGTGCGCATCGTTTTCAGAAGTTCCATGAGTTCCTGATCATCGTTGCCATTGCCTTTGCCGCTGTCAACAATCATTTCAGTGTCGGCATTTGCCCTGCTGAGCGCTTCTTCAACTATTGATTTCATCATAGGTATTTCTCCAACCCCTTAATGCGGATTACCTTTGTAATCTGGTTTGAAACCATTTCCGGCGTTATTATCCGACCGTTAAGGTTTATCTCAAAACCTGCCGCAAGCCTTCCAAAGGACGGACCTTTTGGCACCCCCAACTCTGTTGCTCTGGCAGGGTCAAATCTGACTTTTTTGAGAATCAAAGTGTCACCGTCTGTTGCGGTGAAACTTTCCTTGTGTAATATCTTGACGCATAAAGATATTAAACCATTTATTGTTTGGTCTTTAAACTCTTTATAGGTTATAAATTTAGGCTCCAGATTGCCGTTTTCCGTGAAGAGTGCGGCAACTTTCATGGACCCGACGGCATCGAGGACTTTTTTGCGGTCGGCAAGGCAGGCTTCCGCGAGAAGTTCGGGATTTATCTCTATGATTTCGGGCGTCTTTTC
>JAFZMT010000012.1 GCA_017553245.1 Methanomicrobium sp. | reverse complement strand
TTCGCGGCCGGTATCGTCATTGCCCTTGTCGCATTGATTGTTTTATCACTGCTGTGGTCACCGGGGAGCACCGGGAGCGTCAAGGTAATCAGAATCGAGGGTGAGATTTACTCCGGCAACTCCCCCAACGGTGCCAACAGCGAATATATCGGCTCACTTATAAGAAATGCCGCCGACGACCCGCTCGTGGAAGCCATTGTCCTCAGAATCGACAGCCAGGGCGGTGTCATGGCGGCAGGTGAAGAGATAATCGCCGATGTCGAATACGCAAAGACCAAAAAGCCTGTCATAACCTCGATGGGCGCACAGGCGACATCCGCGGCATACCACATAAGTTCGCATACCGACAGGATATTTGCCAGCCCCGATACGGCAACCGCCGGAATCGGCGTTATTATTACTTTCTACGACAAAAGCAGAGTCTACGACCGCGAAGGTGTCGTCGTTGAGCCGATTAAATCCGTGGAAACAAAGGATGCGGGTGCGGATTATCGCGGGCTGTCAAGCACGGAGAGGAAGTATATGCAGTCCTCCGTTGACGCAAGCGGCGAATACTTCATAAACGACATTCTTGCGCAGAGACCGGATGTCAGCCGCAGCGATATTGACACGGGAAGAATAATTCGCGGCGCGGAGGCTCTCGAACTGGGGCTTATCGACGAAATCGGCAATCTCTATCAGGCAATCGATTATGCAAAGAATTACAAAAACAATATGAAAAACGATGACAAAAAAGGCGCTAAAGAAGATGTCGATAAGACGGATGAAGTAAAAGAAGAAGACTGACGCAAAATAAAATATATTTTATTCTGACTTTAATCAGAGCATTTTTTTATTTTTGACATTTCCCAATTATCTCAATTAATTTTTGCGAGAGCCTATGCCATGTCACGCGGATCCGTCTTCATGAGTTCGCGGCAGACCGTCGTCGCGTAATGCCCGGGCGGAAGCGTGAACTCAAGCCTTACCGACGCCCCGCTTCCGATTCCGCTTCCGCACGAATTCACGGCACCCGCGATATCCGCGGTAAGAGACATTGCTCTGGAAGCGCCCGCAAATCTCGAACCGACAAGTTTGGAGACGGCGGCATAGGACTCCTTCGTAATACCGCATTCTGCCATCAGATCGGCGGTATACCGCTCGGTTTGTGTCTGCGGCTCAAAGTCCTCGCTGCCCGGCATATAAATTGCCGTCCGGCACCTTCCGCGTTTAACGTGTATCTTTGCCGCATTGATATTGCCGGCGCTCACGATATCCTCGCGTCCGTCGGCAAACAGGAGCCGGTCGCCGATCTGCGGCGAGAAGGGGTCTCCGTCGGAGTCCCGTATCCGCATTGAGAGCACCCTGTTGAAGATATGGGACTGAACGGCGCTGACGAACATGGAGAGCAGTTTCGGCGGAATCGTCTCAATCGCGCCCTTGTAGTCCTCCGGCTTTTCGACAAGGTGCTGAAGGATGGAGCGCTCGTAATGCATCTGAACAGGCATCAGTTCCAGTGCCTCTGCGGCATCGCCGGTCCGGTCAAAGAGCGCCCTTGCCGCTTTTACCTCCTCAGCCTCGCCGTCGAAAGGATATCCCGCATATTTCATGCAGGCATCTTTGCAGTCGCCTTTGAGCAGCGCAATGCCCACAATGTGCGATATCGGGCGTATCGTCCCGAAACGCTGTATGCCGTAGTAGTTGGGAAGCCCGGTCTTCGCCGCCGCAATACACCCGTCAAGCGCCCCCTGTAAATCATCGCCCGTGCAGTCGTTTACGTTAATTCCGAAGCGGTTTCCCTTAAGGTCGCCCAGCGAGAGCTGGGTTCTCGCGTATCCGAGCGCTCTCAGCTTTATGTCCTTAATGCGGACGCGGTCAAGGTCCTCCTCTTTGATTCCGTAGATGGAGATAAGCTGTTTTGTCACGGCACGCTTGTCCTTTGTGCCGGCAAACGAGATTCTCTGATAACTCACCCCGAGCGCCTTTGAAATCTCCTTTAAGGCACGCATCAGTTCCCAGTTCGTCTTCTCAAGCTCGCAGATGAGGTGCGGACCGCCGGTGAGCTTGATATCGGAGTAGAGTTCTTCAACCGCGAAATCTTCGGGCGCCTTTCTCAGAACGCCGCCGGTTCCCGCCGATTTCGTCAGATAATACTCCATCCCGAGAAGCTGTTCCGTCTCATAGGGGCTTTTTGTCGCTGTCATTTTATCGATTTACCTGAATTGTCTGAATACCGTATCCGAAATCCTAATATATGCCGCGTTTTCAGAGCAACTGCAACTTGCCGGTTATCTTATCGAGTTCCTCGGATTTCGCGGGACCTATCCCGAGCGCCGTCACGGTTCCGGGTTCGACCTCGGTATGACCGGCGTCGCATATGAGCGATGTCGAAAAACCCGCCATATCCGCGTTCGTCTTAATCAGATAGAGCGCCTGAAGCGAATCCACCTTCAATACGACCTTCTTCATACCCTCGGCATACCAGAGTTTCTTAACGGTCTTATCGGCATGCTCGTAGGCGCCGACAGCCGCATGGGCAAGCTGCGCACATTTCTTGCCGCAGCTCATCTTGACGTCGTTTCGGATAATAAGGCACTGTTTATACTTGTAATATTCGTTATCTCTTGTCTCGACAGGCATACTGCAGTACCATAGGCTCTTATTCAAGTTATTACTTCCCAAGGTCTGCCGTTATTCTGCCGGTTATTTAAATTTCAAGATGCAATCTATCAGTAATGTATGACGTGATTGTTGCCGGAGGCGGTCCCGTGGGCAGTTCCGCCGCGAAATTCTGTGCGGATCGCGGTCTTAAAACCCTCCTCATAGAGGAGCATGCCGGATTCGGACGACCCGTCCAGTGTGCGGGACTCCTCAGCAACAATGCCTTCGCCGAATGCCGCGTCAGCGAAGACAGCGTTCTCAACAAAGTCAAAGGCGCACGTATTGTCTCGGGACTCGGAAACGAGCTTTCGTTCAACGCCGGAATTACCAAAGCCTATATCGTGGACCGCTCCCTGCTCGACGCCGAGATGGGGATGAATGCCGCGACCGCCGGAGCGGAAATCCGACTCAAGACCGCGGTAACGGGTTTTACTCCGGCGGCATCCTCAGACGCCGACGGGTTCTGCACGGTGACGACAAAGGGTATCGACGGAGTTGATAATTTTAAGGCGCGGATTGTCATCGCCGCCGACGGTCCCCGCAGCATTTTTTCGCGTTTCCTGAACTTAAAGCGCCCGAAGGTCTTCATCTCCGGCATTCAGGCGGATGTCGCCCTTAAGCGCGATACCGACCTCGTGGAACTTCACCCCTATGCCTCACCCGATTTTTTCGGCTGGGTAATCCCAATCTCCGAAAACTTCTGCCGCGTAGGACTCTGCGGCGAAAAAAACGTCCCGGAACGCTTTAACCGATTTTTTGAGAGAGTCTGCCGCGATGAAGGTGCCTATGCAGATTCCTGTTCGGATGCCTATGCCGACGCCGTCGCAAAACACCGCGTATCCTGCACGCATCTGGTCACGGGAACGATTCCGCTCGGAATTATGCCCAAGACCTACGCGGATCGCGTGCTCTTCTGCGGCGATGCGGGCGGATTTGCCAAACCGACCTCCGGCGGCGGCATATACACGGGTATCAGAACGGCGTTTCATGCCGCAGAGACAGCGGCAAATTGCCTTGAGAAGAACGGTTTCCGCGAGAGCGACCTGAAACTCTACGAAAAGCTCTGGAATAAGGAGATCGGAAAAGAACTGCGATTCGGACTTACCGTGTATAATATGCGCAAACGAATCACCGATGAGCAGATCGACAGGCTCTGCCGCGATCTCGATTCGGATGAGATACGAAAAGATATCGTGGAATACGGCGATATGGACCGCCCTTACAGAATAATCCGAAAACTTATGCTCAACCCCGTTATCCTCAAAGACCTGGGGGGCATAGCAGGCTCGGAGTTAAAGAGCCTTATTACACGCTCCGGCTCAAAGCGGGATTGAAAAAACAATAATTGACGAAACATTGATTGAATAAACTATGATTGAATAAACAATTATTATTAAAACTTAAACGACCATCTTCTATTATGTCAAGCCAGTTCGGAAAAGGATTCATCACAAATATTATGCTCATCTCAAAGCATCTCGGGCTTAACCCCGACAGGGCATGGAACGGACTTGCCGATCACATGACTCAAATGACGCTTCCGAAATCATTCAAGGACACCGAAGTCGAGGAGATCTTCGGAATACTGCGCCAGAAGATAATGTGGCATCAGCCGGGCATGATGGACGCCGAAGACCTCGAAGACGCCAAAAAGACGCTCAACCGTCTCGTCATCGCAATCGACAGGCACCTCGGAATCGACGACGCCGACGTGGGCAGATTCGACTGAATGCCGGGGCGAAAGATACTGCCGTCAACCCTGCCGTTAACCGGCTGTCAACCCGGCTTTCAACCCTGCCGTAAACCCGACATCAACCGTGTCGTCAATCCCTCTGTCAACCCTTCTGTCAACCCCGACGTCAACC
>JAFZMT010000136.1 GCA_017553245.1 Methanomicrobium sp. | reverse complement strand
ATGGGTTCAATCTGCGGAACGGCAAAAGATGCCATCGACGAGATGAGGGATGCGGGCGAGAAGGTCGGTCTTCTTAAGATACGCTCGTTCAGACCCTTCCCGTCGGAAGAAGTGCGCACAGCCCTCAAAGGCGTAAAGAACATCGCCGTTATCGAGAAGAACATAAGCATCGGTTCAAGGATGCTGGGCGCGGTCGGTCTCGAGGTCAAGGATGCCGTCTACAAAGACAGTCCGAATATCTTCTCGTATGTCGGCGGTCTCGGCGGTCGTGACATAAGAAAGAAGGATATCAAGACACTTGTGCAGTGGGCTAAAGAGGGCAGAAACGACTGCTTCTTCGGTCTTCGGGAGGAGTTGCTGAAATGACTGAGAATACTGAGAAAGAGAACGGTTCCGTCGATTACTTCGAGTCGGGACACCGTGCATGCGGCGGATGCGGTCCGGCACTTGCCGGTAAACTGATTGCAAGGGCGGCAGGTCCGAACACGATTATAGTCGCGTCCACGGGATGTATGGAGGTCTTCTCGATGCCGTATCCCGAGACCGCATGGAAGACGCCATGGATTCACTCCCTCTTCCAGAATGCCGCGGCTGTCGCATCCGGCGTCGAGGCGTCCCTCAAGAGGCAGGGTCGCGACGAGAAGGTTATCGTTATCGCCGGCGACGGCGCGACGTTCGATATCGGCATGCTCTGTATCAGCGGCATGTTCGAGCGCGGTCACGATGTCACCTATATCTGCTACGATAACGAGGCTTACATGAATACAGGTATCCAGCGTTCGGGTGCGACGCCCTTTGACGCCAGCACGACGACGAGTCCCGCGGGTAAGCTCTCGAACGGTAACTCAAGACCCAAGAAGGACATCCCCGCGATTCTTGCGGCGCACGGAAGCCCGTATGTTGCGACGACCTCGATTGCGACTCCGAAGGATCTCATGGACAAGGTAAAGCGTGCATTGAGCATCAAAGGTCCCTGCTATATTCAGGTTCATGCGCCGTGCTGCACGGGCTGGGGCTTTGACGGCTGCAAGACCATGGAACTGGGAAGACTCGCGCTGAATTCGGGTCTCTGGGTTAATTATGAGATGGTGAACGGCGTTGTCGAGAAGGTTAAGAAGGTAAAGCGTATCCCGGTCGATGATTATCTCAAGGCTCAGAAGAGGTTCAGACATCTTTACAAGCCGCAGGAGAACAAAGAGGAGATTGCAAAGATTCAGGCAATCGCCGACAGCAATGCCGCGAAATACGGCATTGATATTCAGTTAAAGAAATAATCTTACGGCAACTGAATAAATCGGCAGACCGTAAATAAAAAAATCTAAAAAATCATAAAATCCCTTGACATCGCCTGAAAAATATGAAATACTATTTTTCGGGCAAAATACATTTCAATCAATTTCAATATGATACTATTTTGAGCACCCCCGTTTAATTCGGATGATGTGCCATGTGCGATATCTCATCGTTTAACCGTTTAATCATTTAACCATCTCAATCCTAAATTTGAATACAGAGCAGATCTACTTTATATGAGAGATCTATGAAGAGTAATTTTGCAAAAGTATCGGCAGTTCTTGTTATTCTGCTGATTGCCTTATCGGGTATATCCGCGGTATCGGCAGCATCGGAAGCAGGGGATGAGAGTCCCGATTCCGTTAAGATAAGCGTCACCGGCGATAATGT
>JAFZMT010000135.1 GCA_017553245.1 Methanomicrobium sp. | reverse complement strand
TGCATGCTACTACGTGGCGAAAAACTGCGGATTCATGAGCGACAACATCACATTCGCGCAGGTCTACTTCGCAATCCCGATACGCAGACCCGACATAATTGAAGAACACATAAAGAATAAGAACGCCGCACCCGAACCTGCGGCAGGCAGCCCCGCCGCAAACGCCGCAAACGCGGATACGTCGGAGGAGGAAGAGTTCTCCCACGGCATGGACTTCCGCGGCTTCGGAAGCATAAGCTCAAGGCACGGCGGCAAGAAACCCGGCATGGGACGAAGAAGATAAAATAACGATATACCAATCAAATTCACGATACACTTTTTTACGCAAAAATAACAAAAATGCAAAAGCATAAAAGCGTAAATGTTCAAAAACGCAAAATTTGGATTTTTAAAAAATTTAAAAATTGAAAATTTGAAAAATTGTGCCGACCGATTACGCCGCTTTTTCTTCGGCGGCAGCGGCAGGCTTATCCGAGGATTTCTCCGCGGGCTTCTCCTCAACCGGCTTGCCCTTATAGACGGTCACATCGGTTTCGCCGGCGAGAATCGGCGGATGATAGACATTCGTCTGATGAATCGCATCCTTATTGCAGTTCTCCGCGCAGGAATTACAGCAGATGCACCACAGCCTGTTTATTGTCCATGTCCGCTCGTTCCTGTTCACCGTAATCGCATCGGCGGGGCAGTGCTTTGCGCAGAGACCGCAGAAGATGCACTTATCGATATCAATCTCCATCTGACCGCGGGTGCCTTCAAAGCGCTTCGCAGGCTCTGCCGGATAAAGAATCGTCGCCGGCTTACCGAAAAGCGACTTCAGAACCGTCTTCGTCATCGAAAATAATCCCATCTATCTCACCTCTCCGCACACCCGATACACGGGTCGATTGAAAGCACAATCACCGGCACATCCGCCATCTGACAGCCCTCGAGCATCTTGACAAGCGGCGGTATGTTCGCCGACGAAGGCGTCCTCACACGCTCTCTTAAGATGTTCTTTGAGCCGTTAGCCTTCACGTAATGGATACACTCGCCCCGCGGCTGCTCAACCCGCGAGAAGTATTCGCCGTCGGGGTTGCCCTTGACCTTGACCTCGATATCGCCTGCGGGGATGTTCGCCGCCGCCTGCTTTATCAGGTCAACCGACTGCGTTAGCTCCCTTGCCCTCACAAGACATCTCGAATAGCAGTCGCAGCCGTTCTCGACAATCGGCTTGAAGTCCAGACCGCCGTATGCCGAATAGCCCGTCTGCCTCAAATCAAGAGCAATGCCGCTTCCCTTCGCAACCGGACCTACGGCGCCCAGCTTATGCGCATCCTCCTTTGAGAGGACGCCGACGCCGACCGACCTGTGCTTTACGCTTGCGTCATCGAAGAAGACATGGCAGAGATCCTCGATCTCGCCGCCGATGGAATCCAGCTTTGCGGTCATCTCTTTGAGTTTCGCATCCGTAATATCGCGCCTGACGCCGCCGACCTTACAGACTCCCTGAATTACGCGACCGCCGGTGGTCTCCTCCATGGCGTCGAGTACGGTCTCGCGAATCTTCCACGCATTCATGAAAAGATTCTCAAAGCCCATCGCATCGGCATAAAGACCCAGCCAGAGGAGATGGCTGTGAATCCTCGAATACTCGCTCCAGATTGTCCTAAGATACTGGGCACGCTCCGGAACCTGTAAGTCCATAATCGCCTCGACTGCCTTACAGTATCCCACGCTGTGCGTGAAACTGCATATACCGCAGATACGCTCGGCAATATAGACAAAGTCCTTGAAATCACGTTTCTCGACAAGTTTTTCGAGACCGCGGTGGACATACCCTATCGAGGGGATTGCCTCGACAACCTTCTCGTCCTCCAGAACCAAATCA
>JAFZMT010000134.1 GCA_017553245.1 Methanomicrobium sp. | reverse complement strand
GCCCTCACTGATTTCGCAGGTCATCGGAAAACCCTCGGGAACGGTAACGTAAAAGATGTGCATCCCCGTATCCTGACAAATGGGAACACGGAGACGTTTTGCATCCGAGATATTCTCAAAGATATTCTCATACTCGCGCTTGGCAACATCAACGCTCTCGCGGCTGCGGGCATTCTTAAGTGCCGCAAGGTAGTCGGCGGGCAGTTCAAGCTCCGCCTTCCTTATAGCCTCATATGCGGCATCCGCAACACGTCTTCGTATAAGTTCATTCATACGGGCATTCCTCTCGGGCGTAATCGACATAATTGATTATCATATAGTTGCCGCTATCAGAAAAAAACTCTCATGAAAATTAAAAGAAAGATTACAAAATCAAAATTGCAAAATCAAGATTGCAAAATTACAAGATTAAAGATTACAGAATCCGGGATTACATAATCAAAATTGCAAATTAAAGACTACAGAATCTGAATTTACAAAATCAAGCACTCAGAATGCGGAAATAAAATTAAAAGAAAAATATTGAGTTTTCAGTTCTCAAGGTTATTTACCGTAACAACAATACGTGTCGGAGTCGGAAGTTTGTATCCTGCCGCTTTCAGAGCTTCCTTCGACTTCTCAAGGTACTGTTCGGTTGTATAGATTGAGAAGATCTTCTGGCGTCTGGTGACACGTGCCGCAGTTCCGACTGCCTTACCGAATGCCATTCTCATACCCTCGGATACACGGTCGGCACCTGCGCCCGTTGCCTGCTTGTTCTCACGGAGAACATGATGCGGGTATGTGCGTAACCTGAAGTGGTAGTTCATCCTTCCGACATCCTTCAGAAGTTTACGGTTGACGGACATACGTGCCGCTTCAAGAGCCTTGTTCTGAATCTGGCAGGCTTCGTCAGCCAGAATTGTGATCTCAACCGGGAATTGCTGTTTAGGATTTCCCATATTAAACTGGACAACCTTCGAACCCGGCACACCGCCCATATATTCGCGTCTGGTATATGCCTTCTTCGCGACTGCCCTATACATTTTCGCTGGTTTTCGAACCATTTTGGATAAACTCCCTGATAACTAAATGTGCTATATAGAATGGTGATAAATCGTAATAAAACTACCCATTCAAAACGCTGTCATGATGTCTGCTCACCCATCATATTCAGGATATGCCTTCGCAGGTCACTGAAATCGGGTGCCGTCCTGTCTCTCGGACGCGGCAGATTTACCTCAACAATCTCCTGTATCCTGCCCGGCCGCGCCGACATGACCACAACGCGGTCGGAAAGGAATACGGCCTCGTCAACGCTGTGCGTGACAAAGAGCACAGTCTTCTCCGTCCTCTCGCAGATGCCGAGCAGTTCGCGCTGCATGGTATTCCTTGTCCTTGCATCGAGAGCGCCGAAAGGCTCGTCCATAAGAAGAACCGCAGGATCGGTTGCAAGCGCACGCGCAATAGCCACACGCTGCCTCATGCCGCCGGACAGCTCATGCGGGTATGAGTTCGCAAACTGCTTCAAACCCACAAGCTCTATGAACTCCATTGCCTTCGCAGTCCGCGTCTCTTTATCGATGCCCTTCATCTCAAGACCGAAGGCGACATTCTCCGATACGGTCATCCACGGAAACAGCGAATACTCCTGAAATACCATTCCGCGTTCGGGGTCGGGACCCGTTATCTCATGATCGGTAAGCACGACCTTGCCCGACGTGGCTGTCTCAAGTCCGGCGATAATCCTCAAGAGAGTCGTCTTTCCGCATCCCGACGGACCGACAAGACAGATGAACTCGTTATCGGCGATATCGAGATTGATTCCGTCGAGCGCCACGACCTCGTCGGCGTCGCCGGCATTGAACTTCTTGGATATATTTTTGATTGAAAGATAACTCATAAGGCATCATCCTGCCACTTAAGCATCTGGGTGTTCACATAGTATCTGAATAAAATATCGATTAACAGACCGATTAATCCGAGAATAATCATATACACGACGACGTTGGGCATCTGGTGCAGATTATAGTATGTCCAGAGATTCTTGCCCAGACCGTATTTTCCGCTGCCTGCGCCGAATATCTCGGCACCTACCAGACACATCCAGCCGACGCCCATTGCAACGCGGATACCCGAGATAATCGACGGGTATGCCGACGGAAACGCAATCCTTCTGATAAGCGCAATATTCGAGTTGCATCCGAGAACTTTACCCGCTTCCAGAAAGACCTTCGGAACGTTTCGAAATCCCGTATAGGTATTAACGAGAATCGGGAAGACGGCGCCGATGAATATGATGAATCCCGCCGCAAAGTTCGACAGACCGAACCAGATAATTGCAAAAGGAATCCACGCAAGCGGCGGTATGGGTCTGAAGAGTTCAATAATCGGATTTATGAATCTGTTGAAATCATAGAACCAGCCCATTGCCGCGCCGACGGTGATGCCGACGATTAGTGCCGCAATCAGACCCATTGCAAAGTGCATAAGACTGTAATACAGGTCCATTGCAATGGTTCCGTCTCCGGTAACCATATCGGAAAACGCCGAAAGTGTATCGATAAAACTCGGCATTACGAAAGCATTGCCGACATACATCCCCGCCAGCTGCCAGATTACTATAAACAACAGTACTGCGGATACCGGCAGAAGTATTGATCTGATATCGCTCTTTTTCTTGGAAGCCATCTGTTTGTACCTGTGAGTTTGTACCTTTGTAAAATAAATTTGATTCGTTATGACAATTCCTATTATTATTGGTCCGAATAAGACAAAAAACAGATCCTTTCGATCGCGGTTTTCACGCCGAATATCGGGATTGATTATCACGCAAAAGTTCTCTCAGACAAAAATATCATCTATGAAAAAACTCTCTTCTATGAAATATTCAATTGAAAATTTCAATAAAAAATGGTTTTATGTGGGTTTTGTTTTGTTGTGCCTTGCTGTGGTCTTTTTGTGATTTTGTTTTTGTGGTTTTGCGTTTGTTTTGAGGTGTGGTTTGTGTGGTCTGTATTGCTTATGATTTGTATGGCTTTGTGGTCTGTATGTTTGTATGATTTGTGGAGTTTTGATTTATGTGGTCTATGTGGTCTTTGTGTCTGTATGTTTTGTGGAGTTTGTGGAG
>JAFZMT010000133.1 GCA_017553245.1 Methanomicrobium sp. | reverse complement strand
TTGCGTTCTCCGTTGACTTCGCCGCTGCCATCTCCGCAGCCCCGCCATGCGACTCCCATGCGGCGACAAGGTCGGCAATCATGTCGTCAACGGACTGATACCTGTCATCGGGATTCTTGGCTATCATCTTCATGATGATATCGTCAAACACCGCGCCCTCCGCAACTCTCTCGGACGGCTTGACAGGCTCTTTGTTGAGGATCTCATCGCTCATGTCGGCAACGCCGTCGCCGAAGAACGGGCGCGTTCCCGTAATCAGTTCATAGAACAGGATACCCAGCTGGTAGATGTCCGTCCGCTTTGTGGGCATTCCGTATTTCTTGGGCGCGATCTGCTCGGGGGAGGCGTAGTTCAGAGAGAAGCCCACGGTTGTCGTCTCGTTGGCGTTGCCGTCGCCGACGATCTTGCCCAGCCCCCAGTCGGTAATCTTGGGCGTGTTATCTTCGGCTATGAGGATGTTCTGCGGCTTTATGTCGCGGTGGATGATCTGGCGCGCATGTGCGTAGGAAAGCCCGCGCGCTATGCCCAGAATTATCTTGTAAGCATCCGAAGGCGGCATGGGTTTTTCCATATCCGAGAGTGCCCTGGGGACATACTCCATCTCCACAAACGGAATCGGGAGGATGTTTACGGAGTAGAATCTGACGATGTCGGGATGCTCGAGACCGTCCCAGATCTTCATCTCCTTCATGAACATCCTGCCCGTCGCCTCATCGAAGTTTATCGGCACTTTTACGGCAACAACCGTATCGTCCGTGCGGCGCTGTGCCTTGAATACTCTTGCAATACCGCCTTTTCCGATGAACTCCACATTGTAATAGCGCTCGTTTAAGACTTCGGGGAAGTAGGACGACCCGAGGCTCGTCGACATTATGTTGTTTTCGTCGATGAAAAGGACGGTTTCATCGTCGGAATGCGAACCGGATCCCGTGTGTATACCGCCCGAAACATACTTTGTCAAACTGTTTCCCGATGAGCGGAATTTCCAGAGAGCAACGGTATCCGCAAACATTCTGCCGAATACCGCAGGAACCGCGGCTGAGAGCAGGAGCGATGCGGGATAAACTATACCCGTGATCGGTCCCAGCACCACATCCGTGTTCCAGACAACGAGGACGAAGACCGCCAGCGCCAGTATCGACAGTATCGGCTGAATCCTGAAAAGTCCGATGGGGACTTTCGAGCGGAAAAATCCGAATGAGATGATTAGTGAGGACGAGATGATATATGCCGTAAGGAGCAGGAATCCTACCTCGGCATAGCCCGAACTCACATACTGATAGATAACCCTCGAGGTATAGGAGATGAATGAGTAGAGCAGGGCTACCGCAAGTCCCGCATAGACCAGCTCGAAGAAGAGAATTTCAAGACCTCTCTTCATGCGCACCGCCGCAAGCGAACCGAAATCGAATGAAAGCGCGGTCAGTCCCGCGGTTATTCCCCCGATTATCATCAGTATGAAGACAATCTCAAACGGCGACTGGTCCATGAAGACCACACGCGTCGGTCGACCGGGTCTGAATGAAGCGTTTGTATCGTAGATGTAATCCGAGCCCTGCGGATAATTGGGATCGCCGGGGACGATGACATACCCGGGATTTGCGGGGTCAAACGGATAGGTTGCGTTCGGATTCATTATGATTACCGGAATATCCGGCGTTGTCGTGCCGTTGTCAGCCTTTTCGGTCGGCGACACCTGCGGCGTCTGAGTGGGCGCGGGCGTAACCGCAGGGGTAACCGCGGGTGTTTCCGCCGGCGTCTCGTCGGGAATTACGGTGCCCGCAGGTCCGTAGAGGGTATATTCGGCGTTATGGGAGATGAGCGGCGATGAATCCACAAGATTGTTTCCCGTATAGAACAGATTCTTCCAGAACCTGCCCGAACTTGCGAGGTTTTGCAGATTGATATTGTTGAGTATCAACTGATTCTGCATATTATACTGACCCGCGCCGTAAGGGTCGTAGGGCTTCTCGCCGATACCCGATATTTCGGGATCGCTGCTTCCGTAATAGTCATTCCAGAAGTTTCCGAGCGTAGACGTGTAGTAATTGCCTTTGTAGCCGTAGACCAGATCGGTCGTTGACCAGCGGATATTGTTGGATACGGACTTGCCGTTGACGATATTCTCAAAATCGTTCAGATATATCGCGCAGTCAACCGAATCATCGACATAGATACCAACTCTGTGACCGCTTATCGTGTTCCTCGCAACCGTCGTTCCGGCGGAGGAGTAAAGAGTGATTCCCAGAGGGGTCTCTTCGATATCGTTATTCAGGATATTGCAGTTGTCGCCGCTGACGAGCACTGCGCAGACCGCATTTCCGTTTACGGTAAAGCCCTCGAACGTGGAGTCAGAGCCCGAGATGAGCACGCCGTAATTTCCTTTCTGAGTATTAATTATCGGTTTTTTGCCGTCGGAAGAGGCAACGCCGGCAAGGTTGATTGCTTTTGTAATCTCGATATTTTCGGGATAGACGCCGCCGTAGACAACAATCGTGCTTCCGGGGGTTGCCACCGCAAGCGCCTCGTTTATCGTGGAGTAGACATTTGCACCTATACGGACATCGCCGGCGGATACCGGGGCAAAAAATGCGCATAAGAGCAGACCTGCAAAGACTAAGATATAAAGAGCGCGGCAAAGATCGCGGCTGACGTACAGACCGCAGCCGACAGATTTTGCTCCGTTACTTCTCTTTACAGCCATAATCATCACACCCCCCTGCATTAACCAAAACCGTCACCGTCGGGGCACATTCAGACCGCCCGTCGGGAGACAGGGAATATCATGAAAATATGTATGTCATTTAACTATCATTTAACTGACGATCAAAAGAACGATGATCAAAAAACGCACGGGAACATTCCGGGGATACAGGTAAAAAATTAATTGAGGTTAAAGATGAGCCTTGCACCTTTGGCGCCGCGTGCGAGGTCAAGCATGTCGCCGTTTCGTATCGGGTATTCCTTCGAGGGCGAGAGCTGTTTGTTGTTGATAAGACTGCCTCCCGTGCTCCTGCAGTCCTCATAGTACCACTCATTGCCGCGGAGTTTGAAGATGCCGTGGGGCTTGGTGACACGCGATACCGCCTCATAGCCCGACGAGAGAGCAATCGAGAAGTTCTCATCCTTAAGGAACTCGGGCGCGGACGTATCCTCACGACCGATTCTGACCTCCTTCTCCTTAAGTGCCCACGCCTTGCCGTCATCGTCGCCGCCCAGGACAATAAGGACGGGGACGCCTGTCTTGTTCTCAGCCTCAAGCATGCTCCTTACAGCCTTTAACTTCTGATTAAGCTCTTCTTCGCCGATTCTGACGTCGATATTGCTGAATATGCTTAAGTTTCGGATGATACCCTCCATGCCCCCGGGGATCAGCGAGTATTTCCAGACGGGAAGACTTCCCTTTGAGGTCTCTCTTCCCATTCCCGCCTCTTTTTTGATGACGCCGGTGTTAAGAAGCTTGTCGAGGTGCTTCTTGGTGTTCTCGTAGCTTGTGTCTATCTCTTTTGCAATCTCGCGCACTTCTTTAGGCTGGTGCTCAATGAGTTTGAGTATCTTTAAGCGTGTCGGATTTGAGAGTACGTTTAAGTATTCCGAGAGATCCTCATAGAAATCGGGATCGTTTGAGATTGCAATTGTATTGTCGTTTGAATCGCCCATCTTATCACATATGTCTTTTTTAATGTTCAGAATCTCAGCACAACCGCGGTGATGTTGTCGTCGGAGGTCTCAAAAGCCTCTTTGATGAGGGTTTTGGCAATTCCGTTTGCGGACTGAATGCAGAATGCGTCTTTTATCATGTCTTCGTCGAGGTAATCGTGGAGACCGTCGCTTGAGAGAAGAATCGCATCGCCCTCATGAGCATTGAAGCAGAAAGTGTCGACATTGAAGTCGCCGCCGAGCGAGTGGTTGATGATATTCCGCATCGGATGGAAACGTGCCGATCTTCTCTCAATCAGACCTTTGTTGACCAGATCCTGAACGAGGGAGTGGTCGACCGTTATCTGACGAGGGGTGCTGCTGTAGAGGTAGAGTCGTGAATCGCCCGTATTTGCGCAGACAACCGTCCCGTTCTCGACGAATGCGGCAACAAGAGTCGTACCCATACCTTTTCTGTCGCCGACGGCGTTCTCGCAGACTTCGCGGTCCGCTTCCTTGAAGGCGAGGATGAGAAGTTCTTTTACTTCGTCTTCAGCCATGCCTTCGCGGTATCCGTTCTGAAATACGGTTTTAAGTTCGGTTACGGCAATATTTGAGGCAATTTCGCCGGCGGCATGTCCTCCCAGTCCATCGGCGACTGCCAGCAGTATTCCTTTGCCGATGGGGACGGCGATGGATGAGTCCTCGTTGTGATCTCTCTTTCCCGCCACCGATACCGAACTGTAATCCATTGGTTCAAGTTACCTCTAAAACAGCTTGTACAAGTAATCTATTCTGTATATCAGAATATATTCTATTTTAACGCTTAAATCTTATATTAATTTTCACTATCCGAACGGTAGTTCCGTTTAACCGCGGAGTTATACGAAAAAGCGCGGATTAAATATAAAAGACTCAAAAAATAAAAGACTTAAAAACTCGAAGTATCCGTATCTGTCCCCCTGTATCTGCAATTATTTCATATAGTGAAGTGAATTATATTGTAGGTAAATCAGTGAGACAAAATATGAAGACAAAACTCCGTAATGACGATACAAATAATACAAAAGGCACAACCTGCACAAATAACACAAATGTCAAAAATACGGGTAAATTCCTCAATAACGGCGGCATAATCCGCAATACCGCAAAGGCGGTCATGACTGCCGCGGTCATTCTCGCGGTCATACTTACCTGCGGATGCACGGGAAATTCGGGTAACGACACACCCGCAAATCCCGCGGTGGAAAAAGAGATAACGGCACTCTATTCGAATAACCCCGACGAGCAGAAAGCCGCCGTCAACAACCTCGTCCGCATGGGCAACGAGGCGATAATTCCGCTTACGAAGGTCTTCGCATCCGGCGATTCCGAAGCATCGAAGTATGCCGCAGTTGCGCTCTACACCATCGGCGAATCCTCGATTGACCCTCTTATCAACGTTCTTAACACCGGTTCTCAGACCGAGCGCGAATGGGCGGCAAACACCCTTTGCCTCTTCGAAGCCCGCGCCGTCCCCTCACTCATCAATGTCGTTAAGACCGGCAGTAAACCTGCGCAGGACGCTGCCGAGATTGCGATAATACGCATAGGAGAGCCTGCAATCCCGTTCCTTGAACTTGAGGCGAACAGGGGAACTCCCGTAACCGCCGATAAAATGCGCACGCTCATCTACTCAATCCGCGCAACCGACAACCTTCAGCACAGACTAGCCGAAGAAGGAAATGCCGGTAATTCGGGGAATACGGGCACAGCTGACTCCGCGGATCAGACTGCGTGAATTTAAAAATTTTTAATATTTTTGTAATTTTAATTAATTATTTTGTCAAATATTATTCCGTTTTTAGCTTATCCGCGTCCACGACCCTTGTATTGTAGCCGTAATAGGTATCCTCAAGGTAGTAGAACATCGCCTTTCTCAGTATGACGACATCGCGCTCGCTCAAGGTTTTGCCGTCCGACTCCGCCGTAAGATGAATGACGTAGGATTCGGGAGCGGAGAGCGGATCGTAGTCCTTACAGCAGAACCAGACGGTCTCGCCGGCTTTGCTTACGGTATCATTGCCCAGAGACTCCACTTTGCCGGTGACACCGCTGTCCCACGAGAGAAGCATGACGTATCTGGCGGAATCTCCGGTCGCATTCCAGTGATATGTAATTTCGTCCGCATTGAATTGCTCAGCGGCATCCGCGGATGAATTTACGGGATTGACGGAATTGCCCGACTGCATCGGAGAATACACGGGCGTTATGTCAAGCCCGGGAATGGAAGACATGGCGGGACTCCAGCGGGTATGCTCGTTATTAAGCGTAATATCGGATTTGACCTTGAGTTTGTCGACGGTTGTGCAGCCCGCAGTCATGACGGCTGAGAAGACTGCCAGCAGGAGAAGTGCCGGCAACAGTGCCGACAAAATCTTTTTCAACCGCGGTCGTAAGAGGAACATGCCGTTTCACTGCTCCTTTGAGGCATTTTCGGACGCAGACTTTGCATCTTTTGCATCCGTTGCACCGTCTGCATTCATCGAATCCTTCTTCCGATAGCCCTCCATCAGAAGGGTGTTGATATTCTTCACGGGCTTATCGGTCACGGACTGCACGTGAATCTCGCAGAACGGGCAGGATGTTGCCACGATGTCACAACCGCTGTTCTTTATCTCTTCGCCGCGAAGTTTGCCTATCGCCTCAGCCTCGGCGGGATTGCCGGACTTGACACCGCCGCCGGAACCGCAGCATTCGGAAGGTATCTCAACGAGATCGTCGGTGATGAGCCTTAAGAGTTTACGCGGCTGCTCACGTATGCCCTGACCGCGAAGGAGGTGGCAGGGGTCGTGATAGGCAATCTTATGCCCTGTCTTCTCGGGCTTTTCAATCTCAATTCCGGTCAGAATTTCGTTGATGTCGACCACCTCGAAGGGCGCATCGTAGTCGTTCTTAAGCGTGGAACCGCATCCGGCGCAGATGGTCATGACCCTTTTAATTCCGCGTTTTACGAAGCAGTCGATGTTCTTCTTCATGAGGTCGCGGACGATGGCGGTCTGACCTGTTCTTATAAGCGGCGATCCGCAGCAGACCTGCTCCTTCGGCGTGATAATGCGGATTCCGTTACGCCTTAAGACCTCGATTGCGTCCAGCGCCGTGCTCTGCATTCGCAGGTCGTAAAGGCATCCCGTAAAGAAGCCGACCTCCCCTTTTACGTCGCCGTAGGGCTCAATGACCTCGTCAATCGTTTCAAGGAGGCTTTTTTTGTCAGGCAGGGGCTGAACACTGCGCCCCGTGGTCTTTACGAATTCGGCGACCTCCTTATGCCGCGGCAATGTG
>JAFZMT010000132.1 GCA_017553245.1 Methanomicrobium sp. | reverse complement strand
TGTCTTCTTAAAGAGCGTCGAACGGGGCAAATGCTTCATCGAATACATGCCGGCGGAGAACGCATGGGTTCCGATAATCGCGGATGACTACATGTATATCGACTGCCTCTGGGTTTCGGGCTCGTTCAAGGGGCACGGCTACTCAAACGATCTCCTCGCGGAGTGCATCCGCGACAGCAGAGAGAAGGGAAAGAAGGGGCTTTGCATCCTCTCCGCCGCTAAGAAAAAGCCCTTCCTTGCCGATCCGAAATATCTGAAATACAAGGGTTTTGCCGTCGGCGACGAGTCCGATAACGGGATACAGCTGTGGTATCTGCCCTTTGAGAACGGCGACGGCGGGACAGCGGCGCCGAAAGTCCCTGAGTTGAAAATCCCGCATTTTTGCGATTGCGCAAAGCACCCGCATATCGATGAGGACGGCTATGTCCTCTACTATACCGCCCAGTGCCCGTTCAACGCGAAGTATGTTCCGATTCTGGAGGCTGCCGCCGCCGAAAACGGCATTAAATTTCGGGCGATAAAGCTTGATTCCAAGGACGCCGCCAGAAATGCGCCTACGCCGGTGACCACGTATTCTCTATTCCGCGACGGCGAATACCTTACGAACGAGCAGATGAATGATAAGAAGTTCCTGAAACTTGTGAAGTGACAGCGATGCCGATTGGTTAGCCTTTTTACTCTGCATGGTGAGATATTAATATGGCAATTTCTACTGATGAAGAAAAGCAGAAACAGCAGAGGATGATGGTCGCGGGTGCGGTCGTTGCAATCATCATCTGCGCAATTCTCGGAGTATTTCTCTTTAAAGACATGATTTTCAGTGCGCCGACCGTAACGGTCGAAAGCGCAGTTCTCACTGACATTACGCTTCAGGAGACAACGATTACGCTCAACCTTCTTGTCTGCAACAGGAACCCGCTCGGCGCCACGGTAACCGATATGGATATCGACCTCTTCTGGAACTACAAAGGCGAATCCTACAATATCGCCAACGTAAAGAAGGATAAGTTCACGATTGACGCCAACGGCAACACCACGATTCCCGTTCCGGTAAAGTTCAAGAACACTCAGATGCTGCCGCTCGTATATGCGGCTGCCGTCGAGGATACCTTTGACATCTCGGCAAAAGGCAATTTCGACACTCAGATCCTCTTCGTTAAGATGAACGTCCCCGTCGATGAGGATATTGTCGTTCAGAACACTATGAAGGATCAGTTCGCGGCTACACTCCAGAAAGTCATGGGCATGATTGACATGTTCACCTCAGGCGATATGGGCGCTGCGGGCGACTCGGGAAGCTCCGCGGGCGGACTCTTTGACACCATAATGACGAAAGTGAAAGAATACGTTAACAAGTAGATTGTTTTAGTAATCGGGATTCAGTTAACCGATGGGATTATCGGATACAGATAATCCCGCACCTTTTTTTCATTCGTGCAAATAAATGTGGTTTGTACGTATTTTGTATTGTTTTGATCATTGCGGATTCTCGGATATCTGAATAGACATCCGAAAAAAGGCTGAGTAAATGGCTGTAAAATAGTCTGTAATTAGTCTGTAAATAGTCTGTAAAATTGGCTGGAAAAAAGGTTGGGAAAATTATGAAATTATACCTTATCCTTCTTTACGAAGACATCGATATTGAGACTTCCGAGTTTTGCATCTCTCGTGAAGTAATAATGTATCAGCCTCTTTAAGTCCTCGAAGAGAAGGCTGCGGCTGTTCGCATCGAAGATATTTATCGGTCTGCCGTAGCTTCGTATCAGATCATTGGCATCAATCCAGTAGGCTTTTTTGTAGGTATGCTTCTCGAATCCTTCGATACTGTCCACTTTTTCGCCGTCGTGCACTATAATCAGATCGTAATTTTCGGGACCGATATTTTTGTTATAGCCCGGATCCGCATAAATCGTGAATCTCTTCGCCTGATTGGTGTTGGCATACCAGACAAAGGGCCAGCGGACATAGTTTGAGACGACGGTACTGTCGGCGTTCTTCATATACTCAAAGACCTCGCGGTTATCTTCGGAATTCTGCACCTGCACAATCGGCTCGGCAATATCTCCGGGCGTAAACGTGACGTGAAGCATCATAATACCGAGGAATATGATGCCGATGCCGACAATGACCGCTTTCAGTTTTGAAAGGTCATATACCGCGACGAAGATCATCGGCAGAAGCTGGTGAAGCAGAAGCCATGGGACCTTCTCTCCGAGATACGCATAGATGATGAGCGAAAACAGCATCCAGAAGATGCAGAACCGCATAAACTCGCGTCTCTTATCGGTTACGGGCACGGAGAAACCCGCATTGCCTTCTCTGAGGATGTTGAGAATTCTTTCGAAGAATGAAGGCTCACCGGAAGTTTTTCCCGCGGCACTCGTCTGCGCCGCCTGCGGTTCGGAATCCTCAAAGAGATCCTCGGCGTTGAGAGCCTCAAAGGTCTCGGGATTATCTTTTACTTCGGCATCCCCGCTCTCTTTATTACCCTCTTTGTTACCATCTTTATCAGCCTCTTTATGCGTGAAGAACCCGTAAAGTCCGAGAATTGCGAGGAATAATATAGGCAGTTCATAGAGCAGAAGCAGGATAATATAATAGAAGAACGGACCGCCGAGCCTCTGTGCGCCGTGCATCGAAGTCCAGTGCGCAATCGCATTGAACGGACCCTCGACAATCACAAGGGTGTTTGCCCCGAATGAACTGTAGAGCACAGCCATAATGCCGCACATGATAACCGCGCCTATCACGAAGTCGCGAATCCAGTTTTTGGGCAGCGCGACCTTACCGCCGTAAACCAGCCAGAAGAGGTATAATCCGAAGATGCCCAGGACAATCGGCATGTTCTCCTTGCAGGACATCGCAAATCCCGCCGCAGCCGAAGCCATGACAATATATTTCAGCTCATGTTTTTCGAGATAATACAGAATGCCGATGAGCAGAATCAGCGTAAAGAATATCAGAAAGATATCGTTGCGCAGGAATCGCGAGAAATATACGAAGCTGGGGGAGATCGTAAGGAAGAGAGCCGCAATCAGGGTCTGACGGCTGTCAAGATATCCGAGCCTGTATATCGGATAGACCAGAAGAACAACCAGCGAACCCAGAAGAGAAGGAATGACGCGTCCTATAAAATCGCTCGCGCCGAAGATGCCGAACATACCCGCGGTCACGAAATACAGGAACGGACCGTGATAGGTAGGATCGTAATGAAATGAAAAGATGCCGTCTCTCAGAAGATTAGCCGACAACCATGCATGAACGGTCTCATCATGGTGCATCAGTTTAAGATCGAGAAATACAAATCGCAGTATAAGTGCAACCGCGAACAGAATAAGTAAAGTCCTCTCAACAGTAAAAAAACTGCCTAACCGTTTAAATTGAGAGGAGAAATTTGCGGCTCTCAATTGCCGCCTCCCACTTAGTTTTCGAGAACTATCTCAATGCCGATGTCCTTTGGAACCTGAATGCGCATCAGTTGTCTGAGTGCACGTTCGTCTGCATCAAGATCAATTAGTCTCTTGTGGACACGCATCTGCCAGCGGTCCCAGGTAGCCGTACCTTCTCCATCAGGACTCTTTCTGATAGGGACAACCATTCTCTTTGTCGGGAGCGGAACAGGTCCTGCAAGGTTAACACCTGTGCGTTCTGCGATCTCCTTAATGCGGTCGCAGACCATCTCTACTTTTGCGAAATCTGTACCGGACAGACGAATTCGGGCTTTCTGCATTTTGGTCACCAAAAAAATATTGTTGAGGTAATTATCTCATCTGTTTCTGTGTGATGCTCAGACACATACCTGCGGCAATTGTTGAACCCATATCACGGATAGCGAATCTTCCGAGCTGCGGAATCTCTTTGAAGTTCTCGATAACCATCGGCTGAACCGGGCGGAACTTGACGATTGCTGCATCTCCTGCCTTGAGGAATGTCGGGTTCTCTTCCTTGACCGCACCTGTACGCGGGTCAAGCTTCTTCTGAAGTTCGACGAATGTACATGCAATCTGTGCCGTGTGGCAGTGGAATACGGGTGTGTATCCGACCGTGATTGCGCTGGGGTGCTGGAGAACGACGATCTGTGCAGTGAATTCCTCTGCAACTGAAGGCGGATGCTCTACAGGACCGCAGACATCTCCGCGTCTGATGTCGCCCTTGTTGATACCGCGGACGTTGAATCCGACGTTGTCACCCGGAAGTGCTTCGGGGTGCTCTTCGTGGTGCATCTCAATGGACTTGACCTCTCCATCCTTGTTAGCCGGCATGAAAGCGACTTTCATACCCTTCTTCATGATACCGGTCTCGACACGTCCTACAGGAACGGTTCCGATACCCGAGATTGAGTAGACATCCTGAACAGGAAGTCTGAACGGAAGTGATGTCGGAAGGTCGGGTGTTGTAAGCTGGTTGAGTGCCTCAAGAAGTGTGGGTCCTGAGTACCACGGGGTCTTGTCGGACTTCTTTGCGATGTTGTCACCGTTGAATGAGGACATCGGGATGAACGGGATGTTTGCCGGGTTGAATCCGACCATCTTGATGAGGTCAGAGACTTTCTGCTTGACTTCCTCGTATTTCTTCTGGTCGTAGTTGACTGCATCAATCTTGTTGATACCGATGATGAGCTGGTTGATACCGAGTGTCTTTGAAAGGAAGACGTGCTCTTTTGTCTGCTCCATCGGACCGTCGGTTGCAGCGACGACAAGGAGTGCCGCATCAGCCTGTGATGCACCTGTGATCATGTTCTTGATGAAGTCGCGGTGACCCGGGCAGTCTACAACGGTGAAGTAGAACTTCTCGGTATCGAATCTCTTGTGTGCGATATCGATTGTGATACCGCGCTCACGCTCTTCCTTCAGGTTATCCATTACCCATGCGAACTCGAAGGATGCCTTTCCTTTCTCGGCGGCTTCTTTACGGTAGTTCTCAATGATGTGCGCGGGCACAGCACCGGTCTCAAATAATAAACGTCCTACAGTTGTGGACTTTCCGTGATCGATGTGACCGATCACAGCCAGATTCATGTGTGGCTTCTCGTTTGCCATAATCATACCTCAATATATCAACTAACGACAGACGAATTACGCCTGATCGCATAGATACGAGTATCTTATATATGGAAATCAGTGGTATAAAACATTTCGTTGTGTGCCTGTCGGGTGCGGCGTCGGTAAAATGCCGCGGTAAAAGAGGCAAATACTTATAATATTGGCTGTACATCTTTTTTTAATGAAGACATTAGAATTGATCAGAGATCCCGTCAAAGACAAAGTGACCGTAAAGTGCGCAGATAAGGAGGTTTCCGTGTACAGCCGATGCGCTTACTGTAAATTCTGCAACGGCGTCAAGGTAGGCAAGCGTGTCTTCCCCACACCCCAGAAGGAGAAGCTGGCGGGAATAAAGCGCGGAAACACGCCGGATGAAGAATTGATGAACGCGGCAATGATGTTTAATACCCTCATACGCGACGGTTCCGCCATACTCTGTGAGGATGACGCGGGCGCGGGCTATACATCAATGTATGACATGTAATAAAGCCAAATAAGAAAATAAAAAAATAATAGACAATTATTCTTTTCTGTTCGAGAGAATCTCTTCCTTAAACTTCTCGAACTGAATGTCGTCAAGCTGGTCGGAGAGGAGTCTGCCCGACCATGCACGGCGGTATATCCAGTATGAGAGTTTCTCTATAATCTCGACGACTTCCTCCTCGGTCTCGACCTCGACGAGTTCGCGCCCGAGTTTCGGATGCCTGCCGCGTCTGCCGCCGACCGTAATCCTGTAGCCCTGAGTCTCGACGTCGATGAGTTTGAACGGGCAGGACTCTATACAGACGCCGCACTGGAAGCATTTGCCGTCGATGACTACGGCGGCGCCGTTCTTGACCTCGATTGCCGATTCGCGGCAGAACTCCGCGCAGTGACCGCAGCCCGTGCAGAGCCCCGGAGTCCTGTGCGGCTTTTTGCGCCCCGTGATTCCTATCTCGTTTAAGATTGGGCTTGTGCAGGCATACGGACAGCCGGATATCGAGATTCGAAGCTTAATGGGCATTTCCTTGCCGAAGAGCTTCTCGTCGAGTTTCATTGCCAGACTTATCGTGTCGATGTTGGCGAATTTGCACCTGTTCGTGCCCGGACAGGCGACGATGTTTACGATCTCGTCCCTCTCCGAGCCTACGGGGGTGCCGTTCTTTAGGAGATCCGCCTCTATCTCTTCGAGTTTCGTGTAGTGGATATGGGGTATCTCTATTGTCTGGCGCGTTGTCAGATGCACCTCGGTCTGACCGTATTTTTCGGCAATCTCGGCAAGACCGCGCATTTTTTCTATTGAGAGTATGCCCGCCGGCATTCGGGTTCGTATTGTGCAGTAATCCTTATTCTTCTGGGTGATGATTCCACCCTTCATGTGCATACCGGGATCTTCGATCATAGATAAAAAGAGGTTTTGTGTCTATAAAAGACCTGTTAATGTGACCGAAAAAATGACTTAAATAATAATGCCGCCCGCGATGCCGACCGGAAGTGCGGGTATTGCGGCAAGAATCGTCAGGACGACGAGCCTTGTAAGCTCGTTTGAAGCGCCCGTAATGTCCCCGTTAACGCCGCCGAACAGCCTGTAGGAGAGGCTTTTAAGAACGGCGAAGACCAGAAGCGCTCCGAGCGCCGCACCGATATATGCCGCGGGTGCAACAGGGAGCAGAAGGAGCGGAAGACAGAGTATGAGGGCGTAGATTGCAAAACGGCGCTTTGCAAACGAATGCAGGTAAGAGAACATGCCCTCACGCAGAGGTCTTCCGAATACCAGAAAGAGCACCTGCACGTATTTTGCCGCGACTTCGGCAATTATGAGCGAGAAGAAGACCGATTCCGCAGGGATAGAGAGTACGGCGGCGACCGTAAATAAAATCAGAAACATTCCGCATGCCGTGCCCCCCGCGCCGATGTTCTGGTCGGTAAGCGCCTTGATTCGTTTTTCGCGGCTCGTGTGCGCCATAAGCCCGTCGCCCAGGTCGAGGACGCCGTCGAAGTGGTTGAATCCGTAGATCACCATTATCGCCGCTGTTGCCGCAACCGCGGCAAATGCGTTCATATTTAGGCGCATGAAGAGCAGAAAGACGCCGCCGCCGACCGCGCCCACAAGCCACCCCGCAAGCGGCGACAGATAGAGCCTGCGCGGGAATGCCTCGTAATTGCGGCAGGTTCCGAGCGGCAGAATCGTAAAGAACTGAAATACGGCGATTACCGAGGTGAAGAAGGATATCTTTCCGGCAGTCTCCGCAACGGCATCGGCTGTCGCTGCCCGTGTCTCTTCGCCGCCGCCTGTGCCCGCATTATCGGTATCGGCATTCACCGTTTTCTTCTCTTCAGTCATTTCTTCAGTCATTTCTTCCGCCGTATCCTCCGCCGTTTCCTTTCGGACAATCCCGCAGATCTTTCTGAGAGATATTCTGTATCTCGCATTTATTCAATTTTATTGTAAATCGCGGGAAAGCACAAGAACAATTGCCGAAATAACAATTGATCTTTCACAAACGGCGTTCAAACTCATCAAATTATATCGGATAAAACAGATTCTTACTAAAGGTTCTTACTGAAGGATACTTACTGAAGAATGCGGGTGAGATAATGGCGGATGACAAAAAGCACAATAATTCGGAAGGCGCCGCAAAAAGCGCCGGCGCGGAAAACTCAATGTTCTCCGAGCCGATTGACATAAAATTTACAAAGCCGCTGGCGGCGATGGTGATAGGAAACTCGATGTTATCGGCAGTAAAAGGCGTATCGGCGGCGGGAGCAACCCCCGAGGATACTCTCTTCACACCGCACCTTGACGCCAAGATGATCCTCTCCGGCACCGAAGAGGGAAAAGAAATCCCCGTAAGCCCTCTCGGATGCGTCTCGCCCGCGGTCG
>JAFZMT010000131.1 GCA_017553245.1 Methanomicrobium sp. | reverse complement strand
GATTTGAACCCCCGGACACCTGCGTGATTGGATCTTAAGTCCAACGCCTTTGGCCAGGCTCGGCAACCCTCGCAGATAAGAGATGTCAATCGAATTTCAGTCTGACTGTAATTCGACTATACATATTATGCCTGTTACTCAAAAAAGGTAACGATTAGAGTTCGGCATGTGCCGGCGTAAGCCGTCGTAAACTGCCGTCAGATGAGATACATATACGCGAGAATCGTGAAGATGAACGCCAGAAGGATGATTGCGACCGCAAGCGGCGCTATGAAGGTCACGAGCGTGTTGACCGTGCTTGCAAGCTGTGATATTCTGTGCGATCCGAAGACGACAATGTGCTCGCACCATGCCGTGGTGGCGCCGCACTCCGAGGGCGAGAGGTCTTCGATTGCCTTTGCGACAGCCTCTTTTACGTAGGGAATAATCTCATCGGGCGGCACACGCAGACCGACGGGGTTTCTGCCGCTGACGGTGTTTACGACATGCGTATCCGTGGTCATGAGTTCGCAGTCGTCGACGGTCTTCAGGATCTCGTCGCGGATTATCTCGCGGACGCCCTCCTGCATGTTGTTGCCGTCGAAGATGACGTAGGCTGTCGTCTTTCCGCAGGCTCTTACGGCAAGCGCCTGAATTCCGAGGTCGCCGAAGCCTTGACTTCTGCCGAACGGAACCGTGACGTGGGAGGCGCCGGCTTCAAAAGTCGCCTGTGCCTCTCCTTTTGCGCCGACGGAGGCGATGTTGCAGACCTTCATGTATTCGTGGGCGGTCTTTGTCGCCGGCATTACCGCGCTTGTGACCTCGACCATGCAGTTGTGAGCGTCCACGAAAGCGACGTGCTCAAAGCGTTTCTGCCCCTCATACATGATGGAAAGACCGATGGGGTAATCGACGTCCTCGGTTTTTTCGGGCGACCTCGTGCTCACCATGAGGATGTTGTTGCCGAAGGGCTGCGCAAGGACCTCCACGGTGTCATAGCGGTATCTGACGGCGGGACCCGCGGTCTCGCAATAGATCACGGAATCTTCGGTTGCCTTAATCGCCTCAAGAATCTTTGGAATTTCGTTCTCGGAGATGAGGTTGAAGTCGTGCGTCGCGCAGCCGTGCGCAACTATGGTTTCGCCGCCGAGGGACTGATGGATGATTTTGGGCAGGTTGCCGCCGCCGATCTCCCCCATGGGTCCCGGGTGGACGTTGGGGACGGTGAACTTGATTGTCTTTTTACCTTCGCGCCTGAAGAAGAGTGTGACCTGCGGCACAAAGACCTCCTCGCCAATCTGCCTGAAGAACTCTTCAAGCGCCCTCGAACCGTCGGTGTTGTGCGCAATGAAGGCATTTATGAAGCTTAAGGTGCTGATGTGGAAGATTTTTTTGAGCGGTCTTTCGACGAGCCAGAGGAATATTATGAAGGCTGCGCCGAAGAAACAGTGGATTAATACCGCAAGATATCCGAAGAAGATTCCGAAGAAGCAGATTCCGGCAATCGATGCGAAGGCGCTCTGGATTATTGCCGGCAGTATCATGCGCGATACTCTGTAGTCGGCGATGGCGACAAGGACGACGAGGCGGACGCCGAATACGACTCCGAGCGAGATTGCGAAGAGGAGCGGCAGAATGCCCGGGAAGATGAGCTGAATGGGAAAGAGCGTGATGATAAGCGAGAAGACCGTCGATGCCAGCACCAGAAGCGCCGAGCGGTTCCATGTTATTTTTTTGCCGAAGACCTCGACGAGCGGCTTTGTGAAGATGAAGGCAATGAGTCCCGGGATTATGTAGCCGAGGGTTCCGAGGTAGGTGATGTCGCTTCCGCGGTAAAGGCTGACGACGTCGACGGCGATTCCTAAGAATAACATGATGCAGAGCGACCTCTGCCATGAGGGCGCCGTGAACATGTATCTGCTCAGACCTTCGATTTTCGACTCAAAACCCGCCATTTTTACGCTCTTACCCTGCTTTGATTCTGCTTTGATTTATTGTTTTACTTTGATTTACCGTTATAGTTTATTTATTCCTATGCTTATACCGTCTTTGTTTTTGTCCTGCCCCGCATCTTATCGGGCGGAATGTCATTGATTGTCAATAATTGTTATTGTATTTTCGTTTATACGGGAGGAAGGGGCATTTCGCCGAAGAACTCCCTGTATCTTGTAAGCATTCCGTCCCAGTCCGCAAGATTTGTCTGGCAGCCGACCTTTTCGACGACAAAGGAGGAGGTAACGGCGCCCACCTTGCAGCAGATATCCATGGGATAGCCCTTCTGAAGAGCCGTGAAGAATCCCGCACGGTAACCGTCGCCGGCGCCGGTCGGCTCGACGAAGTCCGCTTTGACCGCGGGAATCTCTTTTACATTGCCGGAATTGTTTGTGTACAGTCTGCTTCCCTTCTCCGACATCGTGACTATGGATGTCGGGATCTGCTTAAGGACATCGGCGCTGTTCTGCCCGAGTTTCTCGCAGATTGTCGCGAGTTCGTGGTGGTTGCAGAAGAGGATGTCGATATTGTCTATTAGGGAGAGGAGCTGTTCTTTTGTGTATTTTATGAGGTCCTGCCCGGGATCGAAGGATGCGAACTCTGCCTGCTGGGCTATGGATACATTGAACTCCGCCTCGCCGGTTGCCATATGAACGAAATCAAGTTTGGGTGCTTTTTCGGTTGTGAAGAGTTCGCCCGCGCCCCATTCGAAGACCGTGGTCTGATCGCCTTTTGGGTCATTGAACATGTAGCAGGTCGAAGTCCGCTTGTCTTCGGAGACGAAGAATCTCGTCTTCACATTGTTTTTCTTAAGAAATGCGTCGTATTCGCCGCCGATGAACTCTTTTCCGACCGCACTTATCAGTTCCGCATCTCCGCCCAGAACGGCGATACCCACGGCAATGTTTGCGGCACCGCCGCCGCCATAGACCTTATGATCCAGAACGGGCGTTGATTTGTGTCTCTGCGGAAGTTCCAGAACGGTTATGATATGATCAATTGCAGTATGACCCACAACCGAGATCATGTCTCAAAGCTCCCTGACTTCAACGACCTTTAAAGGCACGTCGCGTAATGCTTTTCCTATGACCGATTTTGCGATTCGGCTTGCGTGCTCCTTTGAGTCCGCCTTGAAGACCTTCATGTCGAGACAGAGTCCGACAAGTCCTACGTTTGCCACGACAAGGGCGTTGCTGAGTTCTTCCTCGCAGAAGGGGCACTGGATCATGCCGATCTCAATCTCCACGAACTTTGCCGACGGATTGAGTGCTTTTCCGACTTCACTGATTGCTATACCGATTGCGTCATCGAGTGTTTCCACATCCCTGACGACTTTTGCCGCTTCCAGCGTTACGAGATAATCTGACATATTAATCCAATTTTGATTTTCGGGTTGTTTTGGTTTGTTTGTTTTTGGTTTGTTGTTTGAATTCAGGTTTTTGAGTTCTGTTTGCTTTGTTTTGTTTGTGCTTTCCGACCTGTTTCCGATCTGCCGGCGCAATCACCGGCAATCACCGGTTCAAATCACCAGTTCTCTTCGTGAATGTGCTCGGAGATGTCCATCCTGCCCGCTCTCTGTTCGGGAAGAACGCCGTGACCGACCGCGAGAAGAACGACGGGACGTGCGTGCTTAAGCAGTCCGAGTGTCTCGGATACGAGTTCGTCGTCGAATGCGCCTGTCCAGCAGGTATGAAGTCTCAGCGCATGTGCGGCAAGCATCATGTAGGTCGCGGCTATCGAGGCGTCCTCGACAGCGTAGAGAATACCGCGTTCGCCGTACTGCGACATGGATCTGACGTAGTTTGCGCAGACCGCAAGGATTACGGGCGCTTTTCTGATATGCTCCTGACCGAATGCGGCGTCGGAAAGTTCTTCCTTTACGCTTTCGTCCGTGACAATCACGACATCCCATGATTCGAGGTTGCCGGCGCTCGGCGCTTTCTGTGCGCAGCGGAGAATATACTCAATCTCCTCGTCAGTGACGGGGTAGTCCGCGGCATCCGTATACTCGCGAACCGACATTCGGGTTGAGAGAAGATCAAAGAATTCAGACGTGTCCATTTTCAGATGAGTCCTTTTGACTTCCTTTTTCAGACGAGTCCGTTTTCGGAGAGTACCTGCCAGCCCTGCTGTGCGGGTGTCGTTGCCTGTGTCATGGCATTTCCGATTGCAAGGGAGACATCATCGAATTCGTCGTTGTCAAGCATGGGTGCGATACCGTCCAGAATCTTTACGGCTTCAAGGAACTCCTTTGAGCCGGTCGCTTTCTCGGCGAATGTAAGATCCTGTGCAACCGCGTTGACCAGCAATTTAAACATCCTTTTTGCGCCGGATTTCTCCGCGCCCTTGAGGTCGCTTAAGACCGTTATCATCTGTGAAAGTGTAATCAGATTTGTCTTGGCGCGTTCTGCAAAAAGGTAACTCTGTATAGCTTCTTTCGGAATCATCACAATAACCTACTTATGTTCTCTCTTAATTTCAATTCTTTCTGAATTTTTAATATAATTTTCAATTATTTCTGAATTTTCAATTTAATTTTAATTCTCTTTTTATTTTAAATAAATAAAAGGGATGGGATTTGAATCCCGTCGTGTATTTTCCGTCCGCTTATTTGGACTTTGCCTTTGCGCCTTTGATTGAGGACTGCGAGCGCTTGATGCGTCTTCTGAAGCGGGGGTCGTTCTGCGGTGTCGGTCCGCGTGATCCGCGTGAGCGCTGACCGCCCTTTCCGCCGTCCTGTGTCTTCTGAATTGCTCTGTTTAATTTTGCACCCGACTTAAAGCGCTGGTTCGGTCCCGGCTTCTTGTAGTTTCCCTCTTTTGCGGGGACAAGTCTGATCTGACCCTTTACGCTCTTAATCTGAGTCCATGAGGTTGTACCTGTTTTTCCCATTTATAACACATCCTTTGCTTATTTTCGGTAATCAGTCTGTGGAAGCCGATGCCTCAATTGCCTTTGATTTGATCAGTTCGACACGGCGTGCCGGGTGGATCTTCTTTATGTTCTTGAACACATCGCGTGAGATTTCGCCAGAGACCATGTCCTTTACGAACTGGTAGTAGGTCTGCTCTTTCGATTTGGCGATGAGATAGTCAGTCAGCTCTTTTCTGATTGCGTGCTGCTGGCTTGCATCGGCGCGGTTGATGGTAAAGCAGGTCGCAGTTACACGGAGTTTTTTGCCGTCGCCGGTTGTCAGCAGGAGAATGCTGTCAATCCTTGAGGCACGTCTCTTGACCATTGCACGGAGGTAGTCTTTTGTGACTTCGTGTCCGACAAAGTCCGTGTATGCCGCGTCACCCGCAACATTGGTAATCTTAAATCTCATCTTGATGTTCTGCTTGGAGTAGTCCTGCGAAATTTCGCCGAGTGTGGTCTGCATTACGCGACCGTAGACTTTCTCGGGCTCGTTTGCGACGGTGTCGCCGAGGTATGCTTTGTCGAATACTTCGGGAGCGTACACCTTGAACCAGCTCTTTGCTTTCCATCCTTCTACTCTTCTTCCGATCTGTTTTCTTCTTGCCATATTTTCACCTTAGTTATGCTTTCTGTCCTTTTCTGCCGTTTTTTTGTCCTTTTCGATTTCGCACATGTCCTGCGCTATTTTGAGATTCATGAGATAATCGTCGGTTGTTGCCACGACGGAGCGAATCTTTTCGGATTCGATTGTGAAGACAACCGTGTTTTCCCTTACAGCCGTTTTCATGTAAGGCATGTTGTCGGTGTCGAGTGCTTTTGCCACACATTCGGGATGAGTGTGCTGCGTGCTTATCTCACCTGTTATTTTCATGACAATGCCTCTTTTAGTCCCTCTTTGAAGGTTCCGAGTGCGGATATGTCGAATAATGCGCCCGCCCGCGATGCGTGTCCTCCGCCGGAGCCGCCTGTTTTTGAGGCAAGTTCCCGCATGAGTTCTCCGAGGTTGTATTCGGAGCCGGTCTGTATTATGCTTGGGCATCGCGCCGATACGCGACAGACATTGTCTTTTTTTGAGATTACAAAGACGGGTGATTCATAGAGTCCGTCGTTTGCTATTGCGTCCGCCGCGGGGCTTGCGGTCTTCATGTCTTCGACTTCAAAGAGAAGGATTTTGTCGTCGGCTCTCTTTGCGTTCTTTATTGCCGATATTACGTTTAAGCGGTATCTGTTCGTTATCTCCCAGGCTTCGTCAAGGACGTCGCCGTTTCTCAGACACAGCATTACTCCGAGGTCACCGCGTCCCGAGAGTCCGCATGCCTCTACGACGTCGCTCATGGACTGAGCGTCGTGAATTATGCCTCTTTCGAGTTCGTAGGTGTCTTTCCAGATTGACTGCATCGTAAGTCCGTTCGTGTCTTTTGCCGTTTCGAATATTACCTGAGAGAGCAGGCTTTGATAATCCAGTTCGATATCCAGTGATCTTTCTATATCCTGTTTTTTTGTTGACGAGTCAACTATTCTGTCTACGACTTCTTTGTTCCCGCTTACTCCGGAGAGATAGGGGTTGATTGCCGTATAGAGCTGTTCTTTTGGATTTCTTCCGCACAGAGCCATATTCCTTCTGGGCAGGAGGTAATGATTTCCTATGCCTTCGGAGATTATATCTCTGTTTTTGCCTGCGATCTTCTGTTTGTCCCCGATTATTCCGAGGAGTGCCAGTCCGCATAAATCTCTGTTGTCACCGAGACGGTTTGCCGTTATGTAAGCCGTTCCCGCTGCCGACAGTTCAGTGTCGCCGTCTATTCCGCAAAGTCTGGGGTTTACGTGATATTCTCCGTTAAAGCCGGTCATGTGGTGATCGATTACGATTACATCTTCATACAGGTCGGTCATCGATGAGCCGAAGTCACACAGGAGTGTGGTTTCGCCCTTTTTGATGTCGTTTAAGGTTATTCTGTCACGTATGGTGAGGTGGAACTTTTTGCCGAGCCTGTAAAGTGCGTGGCACATTACAGTGGCGGATGCGATTCCGTCCGCGTCGTTATGACCGAATACTCTTATGAAGTCCGATTCAGACAGTCTGTCTGCAACCTGACCTGCTGCGGCTTCTATGGACATTTAGCGTGAGGAAATTACTTTGTTAACAAGAACTCCGCTGTCTCCGGTTTGTATGTCCAGTCTGCGGGCATTCTGCCGGTGTTTACATAATACTTTCCAAGTCTTCTGACTTTAGCTTCCGTAAGGTGAAGCTGGCGCTTGTTGTGGAGATCTTTGTTGTTCTCTTCGAGGTGTTTCCTCATTCCGAGAGCTTTTGCGATGAGGTTTCTGAGGTCCTCGGGGATCTCCGATGCAAGGCTGTTGTCAGCAAGAATCTGTTCTATACGTTTGCCGGTTGCAAGCTTTACGCTGGGGACACAGTGCTTGTCGCGAAGTACAAGTCCAATCTGTGCGCTTGACATACCGTTCTTTCTGAGTTCGACGATAATTTTCTCGATCTCTGCTTTGTCTTTATTTGACCATTCCGGTGCCTCTGTGCGAAGCGGACGTACCGAGCCGGACGTTCCGCGCCTTCGGGCATGAATTCGTGCCATTGGTTTATCACCGTTGATAATTTTTTCATCGTCGGGAATAAGGGGCAAACCGCGGGCTGTCCGCTTTTTGTCCATGTATCCCTCTCCGATGAGATACATGTAAGTCCACAAAAAGAGCCATTACTGACCTTTTTTGTAATCCCAAAGCCATAAAGGCAGTATCCGTGAATACAGGATACGTCGGACTTACACAAAGTCAGCACCATATCCGCATATGCGGACAGCTTCTCTTCCTTAAGGTTGATCGGCTGTTTTCAAGCGCTGTATATTATTTGGTTCGATTATGTATAAAGTCATCGCGGGATAAGCAACTATATGATCTTTCAGATCAAACTTTACTGAAAAACTCGGGTTGACAGTATGGCAGATTCGGAGATGTATGCGGTAAGTATCCTCGGTAATGACTGTCAGGGTGCTCTGCGCGATATTTCGGGCATCATGACGGGGCACGGTGCGGAGATTGTCACGGTCTCGGCATCGCCGGTGGCTTTCGGCGATAATAAGGGACTTTCGGAGATATATATCGAGTTTAAGGCGGACTGCGGTTCGGATAGGCTTGCGGCGCTGTTTTCCGAGGTTAAGGCTTTGTCTTCGGTCGTGTCCGTTGATACATATCAGCCGCTGCTGAGAATCTTCGGTAAGCGCGTTATCATCATCGGCGGCGGCGCTCAGGTGGCGCAGGTGGCGATGGGGGCTGTCAATGAGGCTGACAGACACAATATCCGCGGCGAGAAGATTTCGGTGGATACCATTCCTATTGTGGGCGAGGCTGACCTTGCGGCGACAATCGATGCGGTCTGCCGTCTGCCGAGAGTCTCGATTCTGGTTCTTGCGGGGTCGCTTATGGGCGGCGAGATCGCCAATTCCGTCGAGCGTGTCCGTTCGATGGGTATTCCGGTGATTTCGCTGAACATGGCGGGCAGTGTGACCGAGCATGCCGATCTTGTGGTTACCGATCCGATTCAGGCGGGTGTTTTTGCGGTGATGCACATAAGCGAGAAGGGTGTTTTTGACATAAGCCGCGTGAGAGGCAGAGTCTTTTGAGTTAAGGAGATATGATATGTCAGTAATTGACGATGCCGTTGCGATATTGAGGCGCGACGGTCTTATTGTTTATCCGACCGAGACCGTTTACGGTCTGGGCTGCGATGCGTTTTCGGAGTCGGCAATCCATAAGGTCTATGAGGCGAAGGGTCGCCTGCTTTCGAATCCGATCTCGATTGCAGTGAGCGATTTCGAGATGGCTTATGCCGTCAGCCTTATGGACGATTTTCAGGCGGATTTCGTTGAGAAGTTCCTGCCGGGTCCGGTTACGGCGGTTGTGCCTGCAAGCAGTCTTGTTCCGAAGATGCTTACGGCGGGCACGGGGACTATCGGCATAAGGATGCCGGATAACGAGACTACCTTAAAGATTATCGGCGAGTTCGATGCGCCCATTACGTCAACGAGCGCCAATGTCTCGGGAGGCAAGTCGCCGGTGGAGTTCAATGAGGTCACGGTTACGTATGATCTCTTCGTCGACGGCGGCAAGCTGCCCGGAACTCCGAGCACGGTCGTGGATTTGGATACGATGCGGATTGTGCGGGCGGGGGAGAAGGTCGACGAGATTGCAAGGTTCCTTGCCGACCGCCGCTGACGGTGATAAATCAGCAGATTTACGTGATGTTAAACGATATTCATTTTACCGAAGTGACTGTATGAAACCTATAAGACTGCGAGATTTCGTTGAAGACAAGGACGGCTGGATTTATGCCGTTTCCGCCTACGACAATGCCGAACGTGCGGGCTGTGTCCTGCGCTATGTTCCCGACGAGAACGGGGAGAGGGTGTCGAAGAGCACGGGCGTTCACTATAAGAAATATGATTTTGAGCCGGCGTTTGAGTTCATTAAGAAGCATAAGCCGCAGTATCTGGATGTGGTTCACCGCATTCCGCTTGCCGACATCAGGCGCGTGATTAAACCCGATGAGGAGATCGGCAACGTAATTGCGAGAAATAAGCGCGTTGCCAAGCTTGCGAAGGTCTTTAACGTGCCCATGGGGACGTTCGGCTGCACGGGGTCGCTTCTCTGCGGGCTTGAGAACGAGGCTTCGGATGTGGATATGGTCGTCTACGGCAGATACTGGTTTGAGGCTCAGAAGAATCTGATTGCGGCGGTTAAGGAAGGTCGCGTGAACGGGATGACGGACGAGATGTGGGATAAGGTCTACAATAAGCGCGTTCCCGAGATTGACTACGCTACTTTCGTTCTTCACGAGGAGCGCAAGTGGAATCGCGGGGAGATTGACGGCACTTATTTCGATCTTCTCTTTACGAGGAGCTATGAGGAGATGACCGGCGTCGATATGACGAAGGGTCCGGTTTTGGGGAAGAAGACGATAGAAGCGACGGTGACCGATGCGTCGCTGTCCTTCGACAGTCCCGCGGTTTACAAAGTGGATCATCCCGAGATATCGAAGGTGCTTTCGTTTACGCATACCTACAGCGGTCAGGCGCTTAAAGGAGAGGTTATCGAGGCATGCGGCGTCGTGGAGGATCACGGCAGCGAAAAGTGGCTGGTTGTCGGCACGACGAGAGAGGCGAAGGGAGAGTATATCATTTCAAAGACTCTCCTTGAGCAAAACTAATATTTTTTCTCTTTTGTAAGTTCGGCGAGCTTCTTGAAGCTGATGGCGTTTTCATACGGCGTTATGTAGGTCAGCTGTCCGTTGGCGACGTCGATGCTTACCACGATGCGGTCTTCAATCATGGTCATCTGGGTGATTGTGTCGGCTTCGCGGTCGAAGATGAGCCATGAGGGGTAGTCCTGGACTTTTTTGGCGTGCATCTCGTAGTTGGGGTAGGTGAAGTCGTAGAAGTATTCCCAGCCGTCGGCGTTGCCGATGGGCTCTCCGAGGGTGTCCTGGATGGTTATTGTTACGGATGCGGGGCTCATGGTGTTGTCGTAGGTCTGCGATGCCCACGACATGAGGGTGAGTCCGTCCTTTTCGATGCCGGACCGGAGTTCTTCGGCTTTCCATGTGTTGCTGCCCGCCGGCATGAATTCCGCGAGTTTTTCGGGAGGAATGGGCTGTTTTTCGGTCGATGCAGGGGTGGGGGTTGCCGTTGCCTGCCCCGTGTTTGCGTTCTGCCCGTTTGCCGCGCCCGTGCCTGCATCCTGCTGTCCCGTCAGTCCCGTGCATCCCGCGGATACCGCGGAGAGTATCATTAATGCCGCCAGAAGCACAGGCAACGCCGGTGCCGCAAAGGTGCCGATG
>JAFZMT010000130.1 GCA_017553245.1 Methanomicrobium sp. | reverse complement strand
GCTGATGATTCTGTTCTTCATCCCGATACTCGGAGTTATTCTCTACATCTTCTTCGGGCAGTCCTTCTATCACGACAGGATGTTTGAAGACCTCGGTGTAACGGAACGCAATCTGAAAGAGTTCCTTGCTCAGCAGAAGAGAGATTTAAACTCGAAAGATTCATCCGTGTATCAGCATCTGCCCGACAGATACAAGCGTCTTATCGAGATGAACATCGGGGACGGATCATCCCCTATTTCAGTGAATAACGCGGTTAAAATCTACTCGGACGGCAACGAAAAATACAAAGATCTCATAGAAGACATATACGCGGCAAAAGACAGCGTTCATATGGAGTATTATATCCTCAAGGACGACGAAATCGGGCGCGAAGTCTTTAAGGCGCTGACTCAGAAGGCATCCGAGGGCGTTGAAGTCCGCTTCCTCGGCGATGCACTCGGTTGTGCGGGTCCGCGAAAGTCTTTCTTTAAGCCGCTCCTTGATGCCGGCGGCAAAGTGGCTTTCTTCTTCCCATCGCTCATACGCCTGAATCATCCGCGTATCAACTACCGCAATCACAGGAAAATTGCGGTCATCGACGGCAGAATCGGTTTCATCGGCGGATACAACATCGGCGACGACTACTTAAGCCGCATACCCAAGTGGGCGCCGTGGAGGGATGCCGCGGTCAGAGTCACGGGCGGCTGCGTCTACTCGCTTCAGTCCAGATTCCTTCGCGACTGGAATTATGCGACCCGCAAAAATGCCGATTACAACCTTCTCTCATGCTCAAACAGGGAATTGGAGAGGTATTTCCCCGAGATTGCCGATAAAGTCGATTCATACATGAATAAGAGGACGGAGAGCGGCGGAGATGCGGGCGTATCCGACGAATCCGTTCCTTCGGGTATTACGGGCGTTCCCGCTCAGATTGTATCGGGCGGTCCCGACACCTACTGGAATCCGATAAAGGACATGTATGCAAAGATGATCTCGGTGGCGACGGAATCAATCTATATCCAGACGCCGTATTTCGTGCCCGACCAGACCATTCTCGAATCATTAAGGATGGCGGCGCTCTCGGGCGTGGACGTAAAGATAATGTTCCCCTGCAAACCCGACCATATCTTTGTCTACTGGGCGGGATACTCCTATCTGGAGCAGTTGTTTGACGCCGGCGTCAGGGTCTTTGTCTGGAAGGAGGGCTTCATTCACGCAAAGACAATTGTGGTCGACGATAAATGCGGCTCAATAGGCAGTGCAAACTGGGATATCAGAAGTTTCAAGCTGAATTTCGAGTCGAATATAATCATGTACGACGAAAATGTTGCAAAGACAATGAAGGATCTCTTCATAAAAGACCTTGAGTCCTGTGAGGAACTTACACAGGAGAAGATAGATGCCCTTCCGCTGATTACCAGAATAAAACTCTCGATATCCCGCATATTCTCGCCGGTTCTCTGAGTTTCCTAAAAAATTCAAACTATTTTTATTTCATATTTTGCAATTTTTTAATTTTTTTATTTTTGTTCTTTTTAATTTTTGTTCTTTTTTATTTTTTACGCCGTTGCCGATTCCCGCCGTTACTCTTCCTTTTCCGCAGTGTCGTGCAGAATCTTATGCGCATTATAATGCGAGATAACGGCGTCTCTGGCGCAGGGGATAAAACTCCACGCGATTACCGCGGCGGTTGCGCCTTTATGTGCGGGATTGTCGGATCTGCCGATGACGATATTTTCATGCCGTTTAACGGCGTTTAAGTGCTCTTCGACACTCTGCGTCCCGTATGTGCCGCAAAGCACGCTTCCGACATCGCAGAGAAGGTGAGCGTCGGAACCGCCCGTAAACGCCGGTCCGCCCGAAAGCGCATGTTCCCTTGCATATCCGATGGATTTAAGATTAAGCCCTTTCATCATCCCGCCGCAGATTGCTTCTATGCCGTCAATGTGTTCAAGGACGCCGTTATCCAGAGTGCCGTTGAGCAGGCACTTTAAGACGCCGCGGTTTATGCCGTAGTATCCGAACGGGTGGGCGGCGACACGGAGGCAGTCGAAGTCCTCCGCCAGAATAAGTGTGTCAATGACACGCAGATGCTTTCTCCCTGTCGGCGAGAGCTTTCTTTTTTCGGCGCAGAGTCGGTCGTTAAACTCGCAGAGGTCGTCTGCCGTGTAGAAATAGAGAAGAAGATGCGGTCCTTCGCGGGTCTCGAGTTCGACGGCGGGAATTATCATGGGGGCATCGCCGTGCAGACATTTTTCGGCTTCGATAACGCCGCTTATCACATTGTGATCCGTGATTGCCGAGTTTATGCCGCGATTTTTGAGATATTCTATGAGGTGTGGGACTTTCGTAAGACCGTCGGAGTGATTTGTGTGCAGATGCATGTCAAAGAGCGTATAACCTTCGTTTCTGAGTGATTCGATATCCGGAGTCTCGAAAAGTATTGTTCCGTAAGGGGTTTTCGGCGGCATCTTTGACGGCATTTTAAAGGCTCTTTATGTGAGTAT
>JAFZMT010000129.1 GCA_017553245.1 Methanomicrobium sp. | reverse complement strand
GATTCCGCGTTTTGCAAGGCACATTCCCCTCTGGTACCATGCCGCGGAGTTGTCCGGCGCATATCTGATAATGTTGTCGTAGCATGCCGTCGCACGCTCGTATTCGCCGATGAACTGCAATGCCGAGCCCATCATGTTCCACGCGGCGAAGTCGCCCGGGTTTCTCTTGAGGACTATCTCGAGGGCGTAGATTGCGTCGCCGTATGCGCCGCTCCAGTAGAGGTCTGCCGCACGGTTGAATGCCGAGATTGCGTCGATTGAGATCTCGAGGTTGATGTTTCGATAGATTTCGGCTGCCTCGGTGTATCTGCCCAGCCTCTCGCAGAGGTTTGCCTTGTGGTAGATTGCGGTGATCTCCGCAGGGTTGTATCTTAAGACATTGTCGTAGTATCCGAGCGCTTCTTCCGTCTTTCCTAGTCTTTCAAGGACTTCTCCGGTCTTAATCATGACGGCGATGTTTGTGTCGTCAATGGCGAGTGCCTTTCCGAATGCGTCGACGGCTCTTTCAAGCTGACCTGTTCTGATGCAGAGCATTCCTATGCGTTCGAGGATGTTTGCGTCCTGATACTCGATTGACTGAAGGATGCGCTCGCAGCAGTCGGCAGCGCCCGCGAAGTCGCCGATATACTCAAGGCAGTCGGCTTTGCGGTACCATGCGTCGAGAATCGACTGATCCTGACCCAAAACCCTGTCATAACACTCGTTTGCGCCCGCAAAATTCCGCTGCGCATACAGTATGTTCCCGAGAGCCTGCCACCCGTTTATATCGTCGGGATATGCGTTAGTAAATCTGCGCGTATAGTTTTCCGCGTCATTGTAGTTCCCGATATACGTGAGTGCCACACCCATCTTATAGCACAGGTCAACGTTTTCGGGGTCGGTCTCTATTGCTTTCTCCAAGGTTCGTGCCGCTTCAGCATATCTGCCCGCATCGAACTGTGCGGCGGCTTTATCAATCCAGGGATTCGGATTATTGCTCCCCTGCCCCATTATCTTGTCAAAGAATGCCATTAGCTTAAAAGACTCCTTCGTGTTTTCATGCACGGTTTGTGTTTATGCTTTGCTTATGAGCGGCATTGCCTGCAAGAGCATTTGCTTTCAATTGCTTTTGCTTTCAACGGCTTTAACCTTCAACAGCTTTTGCACAGACTGCCGTGCCGAATCTGTGTTTAAAGTCTTTGTCTTTAAATATTCAATAACTTGTCGTTGAAATGTTGCTGAAAACTTGTTAATATGATGCCAAAACAGTAACAAAATGGTAACAAAAAATGACGCTGTTATTCAGCCGTGTCATGCGGATGCCCCTTCCTTTGAGCATGGAAAAACAATGTGGGGGGATGATGCATTGTTTTTCCGTATATATGGTGGGGGGAAATACTCTGTGGGACAGGATTTCAGGATATATTATACAGTGTCAGGTGATCCGTTAAGTAATGATGGGGTTTGGGGGGATTGATCATGGGTGGATTAACGAACTCGGCATTACCCGAATAAAAATTTCAGTTTGCCGATATTTCACTGTATGCCTGAAACAGGCATCCTCACGCACAAAATAAAGTTCTTCGTTATACTAAATAAAGTTTGAGTTTAAGGACATCAAAGTTGTATGAAAAACATTTACTTTTGATAAATTTAATTTCACACTTGCAAGTTTTGAGAAATATTTTTCAAGATGATGTTATATAATACAGTTATTTCAACTGTCTGTTTATATGCGGCACAAGACTCGCGGCACTTTTGAGTGAATAATATTTCGCAAATAAGTAACACTTTTTATCGAACTTTTGCGAACAGGGGCTATCAAAATCGTTTATCATAGCGGCGCAAACAATAATGAATACAGAAATTTATGCAAAAATTTCCCGATTTGTATCGGGTTGCTTTATTGTTGTATTGTTATATCATATAGCAGAAAGGTTATCACACGATATTACAGGCAGGGGCAGAAAATGACGGATGAGGACGGGAAAAGCGGCATCTTAAAGAGACGTCTTGAAGACATTCTCTTTGAACTCGGCGAGGACAGACACATGAACGAGCTTCTTTTATTGCGTTCCAGCACAAAAAAAGGCGCTTCCGCGGACGAACTCATGAACAACGTCATTCATCCCACGCTTGAAGATCTGGAGTTTTATCTGCACTATTATGCCGACAGCGGCATGACCGATACCGAACTGAAAAAACTGATATCCGAATGGATAGAGGCGCAGAAGGACAAGAAGATTATAGAGAAAAAATAAGTAAAGTGAAAAAACTCCTCCTTTTCTGCCGTATCTCAATTTACTTTGTCTTTTATTACTTTGCGTCTTATTACTTGGTCTCTTTTCACTTCTCGAATTTCACTTTGTCTCTTTTGTAAGCAGGGTATCGCCGTATTTTACGAGCATGTAAAGACCGTCGGTTGAGGGATGCACCTCAAGGAAACTCCCGAAGTCTTTTACGTTCAGCGATTTTTCCATGAGATATGCCATGTATGCGCCGACCGTGCCCGATGACGGCGATGAAAGATGTATGCCTTTTACCGTGCCGCTCTTTGCATCGACTCTAATCGAGGAACTGCCCGTATATCTCTCGCTTACCGACCATATTGAGCCGGGTCCGGCGGGCGCCGGCAGCGAAAATTCACGCATTGTCTCCCCCGCCTTCTCCCCCTCACTCGACCCGGAACTCATATTGCAGAAGGTATGCTCATAGAAGAGTTTCACGGACTGCGGGATATATTCGGGAATTTTGGGCACCGGCTCTCCGAGAATGGATTTTGCCGCCGCTATCCCCTGCATTCGCGCATACGGCGTAAGAAAAACCTTTCCCGTGATGTCGCCCGCGGCATAGACGCCGTCGACGTTCGTCCTGAAGCGGTCGTCGACGATGACCGCACCGTTATCGTCAAGGGCAATCCCTTTCAGGTTATCGCTGCGCGGTCTTAAGCCCGATGCTACAATAACGGCATCGCACGGTATCTCCTCGCGGTTTTTGCCGCTCTTAAGAACCGCGGATACCACAAAACCGCTTGAATCCGAACCTTCCGCGGATTTCAGTTCCTCAACGAGAGTATATTCGCGGACCGAGACATCCGGCATCTCTTTTCGTGCGCAATATATCAGCCTTTCGGGCTTATCGCGCAGGAAAGCGCTCCGGCAGACAACCGTGACATTCGATCCGAACTGCGAGAATATATAGGCGTATTCAGCCGCGATAACGCCGCCGCCGATGATAAGCAGATCTTTGGGCACCTCTTTCAGACTCTGAAGGGTATGCGGGTTATACACCCCTTTCAGGTCAATGCCCTTAATCTTCGGAATTATCGGGTATGAGCCTGTGGCAATCAGTATCTTATCGGCATCCGATTGCTGAAGCAGAGCGCCGTTTATGTAAATGTCCCTTCCCGCGAGACTGACTTCGCCCGTAATCACCTCGATACCCGCCAAATTCGCTTCATTGTCGAGGACCTTAAAGATTGTATTCTGAATTGCGCCGAGTTCTTTCCAGAGATTTTGCATTGAAACATGCGCATCCGCGCCCGCATCCAGCACACCCGACTTTCGAAGTTTAGCCAGCTGATTAAGGTTTCTTGCGGCATCGTTGAGCCCGCAGGTAACCATACAACCGTATTTCAGACACTGCCCCCCGAGATTTCCGCTTTTCTCTATGATGCGGACTTTTTCACCCGCGCTTGCAAGGTAAGTTGCCGCGAACCTTCCGGCAGGACCCCCGCCGATTACCGTAATCATAAGAATAAAAAAGAATTAATGTTATTTAATTTATTTGCCGGATTTGAAATCTGTAATATTTTGGTTTTTACGGATTTTTGGGTGATTTTTTGGGAGATTAGAGAAGTTCGACGCCGTCATCGACGGGCTCGCGGAGAACCTCGCCCGACATCATATCAATCTCTACGATCTTGTCGCCGCGAATCTGAACGACGGGCAGGTAGACAAGCTCAAGCTCGACCTTGACATTGTCCCTGTCCGGCGCAACTTTGAGATCCTCGTAGTATATCGCGTCGCCTTCCGAGTGGTTGACCCTGACGCTCTTTGTAAGCTCGTCGATGACCGATTTCGTAAGCGACTCCGTGATATCGCTCTTCTTGACCTTTACGTCCATTACCTTGGCGCCGCCTGAGACATTCTTCGTCTCGGGCTTTACGTCCGCAAGTTTTTCGGAGTCTATCTCGCATTTTGTGCCCGTGATTGCGTTGATGAGACCTTTCTCGTCGCGGTCGAAGCTGATGAGGTATTTACCGCACTGCTTCTCGCCGCGGCTCGTGCAGGTATACAGATAATGCGGGATGTAGACGAAACAGACCTCTCCGCGTATTCCCGCCATCTTCTGTGCTCTCTCAGAGGTAATATTCTCGGGAAGGCAGACAAGTTCGGGACCGTAGTCGTCAAGAGTCATGACACCCGATTTCTGAGCGCCGACAGCCCCCGAAGGTGATGCCGTCTGCGAATTGTACTCAAAGTCAAGGGCAATATGCTCGCCGAGGATATCGGCGATAACCGCCTGACCCGCATACTTTGCAAGCTCTTCGTGACCCCAGACCGTGCACTCCTCAAGATAGCCGACCTTCTTCATCGTAAAGAGAAGTTTCTTGCAGTAAGCAAATCCGTCGTCGGTCTTATACTTGTATTTTTTGACGGCAAATTCGTTTATCTCATCGGGATCGTCGGAACAGAGGACAATTAAGCATTCGTCGTCTCTGTATGCCGTAAGACTTGCGCCGCCGGTCCCCAGATCTACATCAAAGGACGCGGCTTTCAGGATATCTTCCACTGCCGAAACAGCACGTTGCGTTATCATCTAAATAACCTATCATTCTTAAGATGAATTATATTTTCTGTTATGTTCCAGAAACACCGTGACCGCATATTGACCGCAGAATGACCGCGGAAAAACTTACTTCGGAACGCGACCCGCACCGGCGAATGCCCCGACGACGCTTGGCGATACCCTGTGATAAGTTAGCCTGACGCGCATAATGCATCCGTATTCAATCCGCGCCTTTTGAAACAATCTTTCAGTTATATTTTGAAAACCGAAAAATTCGCCCGAATTAGTCGGTATTTTCGATTCGGACTCAAAGATAAACTTTGCTTATTGGCATACTAATATATACTGTAAATTCAAACCATTGACAAAACCCGTAATTTTAAACCGCCATAATTCATAATTATAACTCACATAAAGGACGGCTATCATGAAATATTCAGCATATATATTGGTTTTCTTAGTCTGCGCCGCGTTTTTGATAATGCCGGCAAGTGCAGGTGTAAAATATACATCCGGTTCTCCGGATATGGATGTAAAAATCTCGGGAACGAACGAGTTTGAACCCGGAAGCGATTTGGCATTAACCGTCATCGTCAGCAACACCGGTGAGGTCGGAACAAAGATCATTCAGAGCGATGTTGTCACACGCGACGATATTCCGAGTACGGCAAGGCTTGTAAGCATAGATCTTCTTGAGAACGGCGCTCCCGTCGAAGTAAAGACCGACGCTCAGATGCTCGGAAGCATCTACTCCGGAACGACGGTTCCCGCGACATTCTCGGTCACAATCGACAGAAGTGCCGAGCCCGGAACATACGATCTCCTTGCGAACCTGAAGTACAAATATCTCTACTATGCCGAGCAGTACGGAACGGATGCCATGACATATACCTATAAGGATGTCGACGAGTTTGTGCCGCTTAAGATAAAGATTAAGGAGAACATGCAGCTTGAGATCTCAAACGTAAAGACGGACTCGATGAACGTCGGCGTTGAAGGATATATCAAGATGGATGTCACCAATGCCGGCGCGGAGACAGGTTACGACACCGTTCTCAGGCTCAAAAAGACCGAAGGCAGTGCCATCGTCCCCACGGATGCCAGCGCATTTGTCGGTGAG
>JAFZMT010000128.1 GCA_017553245.1 Methanomicrobium sp. | reverse complement strand
CCCATGTCAGCAGATCGTCAACAAGTGCAAAGTATGCCCGCATACGATCATGTAAGACCTGATTTGATATATCTTTGATTAATCTTAAAAAGGAATGAAATGACTGTGCGGGTATTGTGCAAAAGAGACGAATTTATGACTGACAGCGCCCAAAAACTGAAAAAATAGATAGTTATTTTGATTGCAATTTAAAATGTGATTTAGATTGTAATTTAAATTGGAATGTAGATTGAAATGTAGATTATAGTATATTTTCAAGCCTTATTTCTCATGCCAAGGGAGTCTCTTCATTGTATTGACAATGTCAACCACACTCTCCCCTCTTCTCATGATGCCGTGGCGGTCCTCAAAGATCATAACCTCGGGACAGCGCGGGCGGCAGTTGTACTGTGACGCCATCGAGTAACCGTATGCACCCGCATCGAGAACGGCAAGGACATCGCCGCTCTCAAGCTCGGGGAACATCCTGTTATCCGCAAGAATATCGCCCGTCTCACAGATCGGACCCGTGACCGTATACTCCGTAGTCTTCTCCTCAGCCGCCTTGCCCACAGCAATCACATCGTGGTATGAGCCGTACATCGCCGGTCTGATAAGCAGGTTGAAACCCGCATCGACATTGACGAACTTCTTGTGCGAGGTCTTGACCGAGTTGACGGTGGTCAGAAGGATTGTCGTATCGCCGACAAGGTTTCTGCCCGGCTCAACCCATAACTGCGGCTTTATGCCGAGCTTCTGAATGCCCTCGATGAAGACGGGCATGACCGCATCCGCGTATTCCTTGGGCGTCGGCGCCACCTCTTTCTCGTGGTCATAGGCAATACCCAGACCGCCGCCGATATCAATGAACTTTAAGTGAACGCCGATCTTTGTAATCTCGCCCGCGACCTTTAAGAGAACCTCCACTTCCTTTACAAACGGAGTCACGTCAAGGATCTGCGAACCGATATGGCAGTGCATGCCGACGGGATCGACGTTCTCGCACTCGAGCGCCGCGCGATAAGCCTCGACAATCTGATCGGCGGGAATACCGAACTTGCTTGTGGCAAGTCCCGTCGCAATCTTGGGGTGCGTCGGCACATCGATTGCGGGGTTTACCCTGAAGGAGACCTCGACAATCTTACCGAGTTCGCCCGCAATCTCGTTTAACTGCCTCAGTTCATCGAAGGAATCCAGTGAGACTCTGACACCTTTCTCGACGGCAACCCTTAAGTCGTCGCGTGTCTTCGAACTGCCGTTGAAGAGAAGTTTTTCGGGCGGAATCCCCGCAAGGAGCGCCAGATGAAGTTCTCCCGAGGAGAATACGTCAGCACCCGCGCCCAGTGAGGCGAAGATCTTGAGGATGGACAGGTTGCCGTTTGCCTTCGCGGCGTAAAGGAGCTGAACCTCGGGATAATGGGCTTTAAGCGCCTCATTGTAGGTGATAAAGTTGTGCCTCAGTTTTTCTTCGTCTGTCACATATACGGGCGTACCGTATTCCTTTGCAAGATCATTGCAGTCATGCATTCCGATATACAGGTGCCCTTCATGAATTGTAAGATGTTCCGGAAGTGTCATTCGAAATTAAGCCTCCCCATGCGTTCGATTGCCTCCTGAATCCTCGATACGTCGCGGGTAATCGCAAATCTCACGTAGCCGTTTCCGTTCTTTCCGAAACCGACTCCGGGTGTCACGACAATACCTGCTTCGTTGAGCATCTTTTCGGCAAACTTCATGCTGTCATTTACTCTCATCCATACATAAAATGTTGCTTTCGGCGTCGGCACATCGAAACCGAGGCTCTTAAGACCTTTTACGAGCACGTCGCGCCTTTCCTGATATATCTTACAGGAATCGGCGACACACTGCTGCGAGGACGTGAGCGCGGTTATTCCCGCACGCTGAATTGCATTGAAAGCGCCGGAATCGATATTCGTCTTGATTCTGCCCAGACCTGCGATGGGTTCTTCGCCGCCGACAGCCATTCCGAGTCTCCAGCCGGTCATGTTGTAGGTCTTGGAGAGGGAGTGCATCTCCATACCGACCTCTTTTGCGCCGTCGACCTGAAGGAAGGACGGGGCTTTGTAGCCGTCGAAGGCTATCTCGGAGTAGGCGTTGTCGTGAACCGCGACTATGTTGTTCTCTTTTGCAAACTCGACCACTTCTTCAAAGAAGGAGAGCGGCGCCGTTGCCGCAGTCGGGTTGTTGGGGTATCCGAAGAAGAGAAGTTTTGCTTTCTTAAGGACATCCTTCGGGATTGCGTCAAGGTCGGGAAGGAAGTTGTTCTCTTCGGTGAGCGGCAGTTCGTGAAGTTTTCCCTCGGCAAAGAGCGTCGATGTCTTGTATACCGGATATCCCGGGTCGGTTGCCAGAACGACGTCGCCCGGGTTTACAAATGCCTCGGGGACATGGGCAATACCCTCTTTCGATCCGATAAGTGCGAGAACCTCGGTCTTTGCATCGAGAGAGACATTGAAACGTCTCTTATACCATGTCGAGACCGCCTCGCGGTATTCAAGCATACCCGTATAGTCGGGATAGTGGTGGTTTGACGGATCGCGTGCGGCTTCACAGAGTGAGTCCACTATATGTGACGGTGTAGGCAGATCGGGGTCGCCGACGCCCAAATCTATGATATCCACGCCCTGTGCTCTCTTCTCTGATTTCAGTTTGTCAATCTGAGCAAAGAGATATGGCGGAAGATTGTCCAGACGCTTTGCATACATGTTATTACATGTTGTATCTGCTATCAGATAATCTTAAGGATTATATTTGGGTAGAAGTTATCTTCCGTCACAACCGCAACCCGCACTGAACAGATCACGGAACATATGCACGGAACACAGACGGT
>JAFZMT010000127.1 GCA_017553245.1 Methanomicrobium sp. | reverse complement strand
GATCGCGGTTCAGGCACGGTCGTGACGCGGCAGCCCATAAGCGAGAGCGCCTTCAGAAATACCCTGTCCCCCTGAACGGAGTTCGGATTCAGCCCATTTACCGTGACAGTTCCTCCGCATACGGCGGCTGCGGCAAAGAAATACGATGCCGAGGAATAATCGCCCTCGACCGTGTAAACGCCGGCAGATGCCGATTTATTCGATGTATTCGGCGCAGGCGCCCTGTAGACCGCGGGCTTTACCGCCCATATGCCGTCGGAAGTCAGATCGACTTCGGCGCCGAAGGCTCTCATGACCGCGATTGTAAGGTCAATATACGACCTCGAGGCAACACTGCCCTTGGGCATAATCTCAACCGCGGATTCCGCATAAGGCGCACACATGAGAATCGAGGAAACATACTGACTGCTCTTGGAGGCGTCGATTGCGATTCTGCCGCCGGAAAACCCGCCGCCCGTAACCCTTACGGGCGGGCATCCGTCCGCGCCGAGATACTCTATATCGGCGCCGCATCCTCTCAGCGCTTCGCAAAGCGCCCCGATGGGACGTTCCTGCATCCTCTTTGTGCCGGTCAATGTCGTCTTCGAAGGCGACAGGAGGGCTAAAGTAACGAGATGTCTGAGACTCGTCCCCGAATTTTTGCAGTCGATGGTCTGACTGCCGCACTGCGGCATAACACCCGCACAGCCCTCTACGATAATCTCAGAAGGACTGCATGTGATTTCAATGCCAAGCGCCTTCAGTGCATTGACCGTTACCTCGGTATCCTCGGAAAACAGCGGATTTCTTATCGTCGTGCGCCCTTCCGCGAGCGATGCGGCAATAATCGCCCGATGCGTGAAACTCTTAGATGCGGGCGCCGTGAAAGTCGCGTTTATATCTGCCTGTTTCCGCACGGTTATCTCCATCACTGCCCCTCCGTCTTCGCTTTCGGATAGCATCCGAGTTCCTTTACCTCAGTAATGGTGCGCAGCCAGTCAAGTAATTTCGTATTTCCGTCGGCGTCCAGCTCGCGACCGAACTCATAATCGATGAAGAAAACGTATTTTCCCATCTTATCTCCCGATGGACGCGACTCAATCCTTGTCAGATTGATCTCCCTGCCGGCAAATACGCTCAGTATGCGATACAGAAGCCCGGGGTAGTTGCCGTTGGGCATTACCACGATACTGCACTTAATGTCGCAGACCGTACAGTCATCCAAACCAGGGGACTTGCGGGTCATCGCGGGCGCGGTCTTTCTTATCTCAAGGAAACGCGTGGTATTGCTGTCGTAATTCTGGATATTCTCGCGGATTATCTCAAGTCCGCAGATCTCCGCGGCACTGCGCGTGGTAACCGCGGCTGTAAGCTCCGAGGATTCGACAAGAGTATCTTCGGCGCTCTTTGCATTGCTCGTCGTGTGAATAACCGCGGCTTTACTCAATTCCGAGAGGAAAACACTGCACTGGGCATGTGCCTGCGGATGTGCATATACAACGCCGAACGCCGAAAGGTCTGCGGATTTTGAACCGTCCTGAGACATGAACCGCGGCATTTTCGCCGCCGTGCCCTTTGATGTCGCAAACACGTAACGCACGGGCAGATAATACTCTGCGCATACCGTGCAGTCCGTGCTCAAAAGCCCCTCAAGAGTCTCAAAGACGCCGCCCGCGCCGCTGTTCTCGACGGGGACAATGCCTCTGAAATCGGGATCATCGGATGACCTTTCCGAAACGGCAGCGAAAACCTCACGAATCGTCGGATAAAAGAGAATCTCTTCGCCGCGGTCGCATACCCTGCCGGCAATCTCATGTGAGAAAGTCCCCTTCGGACCCAATACCGCGATTGTCAGAATCTCCCCTCCGCATCATTCGTAACTCCAACTTCCTTTTCGTTATTTCCTCTCTTTTCGCCCATTTCGTTCTCTTTGTAAGTTCCGTCAGTTTCGCCAGTTTCTTCCTTTGTCATCGCAACTATGAGTTTATCGGTATCCGCGGTTGCCTGCGGGATATAGGACGAAAACGCCTCGCGGTTCGTCATGAAAAACTCATCAAAGTCCTCAAAGCTCTCCTTTGAACCGTCCTCAACTATGGTTTTCAGCCTCGAAACCGCCGCCGACATCTCTTCAATAACGGGAACAACCGCGGGGTTCATCTTGAGAATATCACCGTATAAACCCGCATCCTGTCCGAGAATCCTTCCTATAAGCCCCATCTCTATGCGGTAAACGGGACTCATGACCGAGATTACGGTATCGAGTGTGAGAGAATCTCCCGAACTCTTTGCACTTTCAAGGGTATTTCGGACCGCCTCCGCGACCGATAGCGTTGCGAAATGCACAAGCCCCTGCACAATGCCCATAACGCGGTCATGCTCCTGCGGAGTCATGACGCAGACCGACACGCCTTCGTTTTCGAAGATATCAAAGAGCAGTTTTTTGTCGGAATCGCGGCATCTCACAGGCGATGCGACTATGGTCTGACCTTTTATGGACGCAACCGAGGGTCCGAACATCGGATGAAGCCCCATGACCTGCGCCTCGGATTTGAGCATAGCCTCGACGGGCGCGGTCTTAATCGAGGTGAAATCGCAGAGAAGCTGGTTTTTGTTCATTATCGGCGCTATCTCTTCGATAACTTTTATTGTCTCGTGAATAGGCACGGAAACAATGACGATATCGCATTTTGCGGCAAGATAGCGGTTGGAATAGAAGGTATTGACGCCCGAGCAGATTACCTCGATACCGGCTCTCTCGAATACACCTCTGAAGAGACTGCCCATGCCTCCGAAACCGCCGATAATGCCGATAAGGACTCCGTTATTATCCGCGGATGAGAAGTTGCACCCGCGCTGTGAGCATCCGACACATGCGGATTCTCCGTTTAAGGCACGGTCGCCGCATGAGACGCAACCTCCTCCGTTGCGGTTGTCCGTCAATTCCGTCACTGTTTCACCCCGTAATCTCCTAAATATCCCTTATTTCTCAAGAATCGTCTCTTTTACGGCATAACCGAAGTGACGCCCGCCTTCCTCGACTCTTCCGAGTATGATGTCGCCGGCTTTGAGGTCGACAACAGAGACAGGTTTCCTGTCGCCGCTTACGAGGCGTATGGTCTCCGCATTCTGAAGGATTGCCGAGATCTCCTTGCCGCCGCCGTTGCCGCCATTGCCGTCGCCGACGCTGACCGCCGTTACCAGAAGCATGGGGCGGCGCTCTATCTTCACGCGCCCGACCGTAGCCTCGGAGGTCTTACCCTGCGAATCCGCAATCAGAACGCTGTCGCCCGCTTTAACCTCGGCGAGATACTTTGTCCTGCCGTCCGCCATCACGGCATAGGCATGGACGGCGCCCGCATTCACGCGGAAAGGACGCGGGGCAACATACGGATTTTCAAGAGTCTCGGCGTGAACGAGCAGAAATGCCGAGGACGAACTGCCTATCATCATGCCTTCGCCGTCCTTTAATAGCGAACATGTATCAACGCAGACGCGGTCGCCCATGCCGACAGGCTCAACCGACTTTACCTTAAACCGCGTAAGTTCTACGCTGCCCGAATTCTCTTTCATCAGCTTTGCGACCTCGGAAATCACCGACGCCGACGAGGGCTTAAGCATAATGCCGCTGACGCCCTTTTCAAGAACGCCCAGAGCCATCGCGGCTTCTCTCGCATCCGAGACCGCGGCTATTATCATCTCGGACTGTGCCGCAAGGTTCTCCAGCGGAATTACATTCCAGTCCGTTGTTTTCACAACGACATAACCCTTTTTCGAGAGTTTTACCGCGTCATTCTCGCTCTTCTTATCGGTTATCTCAACCTCAAAGACATCCTTTCCGATAACGAGTTCATCAGATTTGCCGCACTCGCAGGTCGCGGATGACGAATCCGACGATGATGACTCCGACGAAAGGACTGCCTTTATTCTACCGAGCCTTTTTGCCGCATCAAGACTGCCGCCGTCAAGAACAAGCCTGTCTGCGCCCGACTCTATCGCCGTAACCGCGTATTCCTTGTTCCAGCTGCGAAGGTCCACCCAGAATTCTTTCTTCATAATTCTTCCGTTTTTATGATTTCAATTGAAACCGACTCAGAGCTTCAAAGCCTCTTTGGGATCCTTGTTCTCGTGGACAACGGAACAGAGCGCACGAATGAACTCTTTCGGATTCTCTCTCTGGAACGAGTTCCTTCCGAGAGCCACGCCCGCGCAGCCGCCCTTTGTGATTGCCTCGCGGACGGTCTCAAGAGACTCGATGTCCGCGGCTTTTTCGCCGCCCGCGATAAGAACGGGAACCGAACATGCCGAAGTTATCTTTTTGAAACTTTCCGGATCGCCCGTGTAGCTCGTCTTAATCAGATCCGCGCCCAGCTCTTCGGCGACTCGGACGCAGTGACCGATTGCCTGCGGCGACTGCGGGTCAACGCCGTTACCTCTCGGGTAGATCATGATTAAAAGCGGCATTCCCCACTTTGTGCATTCGCGTGAGACCTTGCCCGCCTCCTCGATCATTCTGGATTCGTGCGGCGCTCCGAGGTTGATGTGCACGGATACGGCATCGGCGCCGAGCGCAATCGCCTCTTCGACCGTGCAGACCATGACCTTGTCGTTGGGGTCGGGGTTGAGCGAGGTGCTTGCCGATAAGTGGACTATGAGCCCGATATCGCGACCGTGCTTCCTGTGCCCCGCCTTTACCATTCCCTTGTGCAGGACAATCGCGTTTGCTCCGCCGTCCGAGATGTCGGCGATAATCTTGGGCATATCTCCGAGTCCTTCGATCTGTCCCATGCTGAAGCCGTGATCAAGGGGTATGACAACCGTTCTTCCGGTGTTACGATTCATTATTCTTTCGAGTCTTATTGCTTTTCCAATCATTTTGCACTTCTTTTTTTCTTTTTTCGTTTGTTTTCGTTTGTTTTCGCTTTTTGTTTTTCAGAGCATTGTCTTTGAGACAAATCGATGTATTTCCGATGTATATATTAGGTGATCTTGAGTGGCTTTTTAGTTTTGGTACGGACATATTTCCAAGTCGGCACTCATTCCGCGGATCTCATGAATTCTATCGCTTCCGCCGCCGTTCTGCGTTCATGGACAATCATGGTGGCGGCTTTGACAAACAGGTCGGGATGCCTGTGCTGGAACGCATTTCTGCCGATTGACACACCCGCGGCGCCGCCGAGCATCGCGCCCTCGATTATCTCCATTGTCGCGAGATCATCGGTCTTTGAGCCGCCCGCGATTACCACGGGGACGTGACAGCCCTCGGTTACCTCGCGGAACGAGTCGGGATCGCCGGTATACACCGTCTTTACTATATCCGCACCCAGCTCCGAGCCCACACGTGCGGCAATCTTGACCGCTTCGAGCGTATTGTCGCAGTTTATCGATTTGCCGCGGGGATACATCATCGCAAGGAGCGGCATTCCCCACTCCATGCACTCGACGGCAACGCGACCGAGATCGGCAAGCATCTGCGCCTCGCTGGGAGCGCCGATGTTAACATGCATTGAAACGCCGTCGGCACCCATCTTAAGTGCGTTCTGAACCGTGTTGACGATTACCTTGTTGTTCGGGTCGGGACCCAGGTCCGTGCTTGCCGAAAGATGAAGAATCAGACCGATATCGGGTCCGACTTTCCTGTGACCGTGCAGTGCGAGCCCTATATGACCGATGACGGCGTTTGCGCCGCCTTTTGCAAGAAGGTTGACGGTCTCATCGAGATTTATGAGCCCGGGTATGGGTCCCGAAGTGACTCCGTGATCCATCGGCACTATGACTGTCGTTCCCGTATCTCTCTTCATGATTCTTTCAAGTCGTATCTCTTTTCCTCTCATTTTTAATCCTTT
>JAFZMT010000126.1 GCA_017553245.1 Methanomicrobium sp. | reverse complement strand
TTGACGGGATCCGTGCTTCGGCACCGCGAACAGTAGGCTCTTGCAGGCGACTTAATCCAGACGCCGCCGCACTCAAACGAGACCGAATGCACGCAGAAACGGCATTTGTCCAGCTCCTCGCGTTTACCTGCGCAGACAACACGGCGTCCCTCAACACCGACGACTCTGTTTCTGCCGCCGCTCTTATCCGCATCACCGCCGCCGGACATTTCTAATCGTAATCCTCGACCGTATAGCCGCTATCAGCCAGAACCTTCTTCAGATTCTCCTTCCACGCCGCATAATCGTCGACGGGGAAAGTCATGACGGACTTCTCCCAAAGGCTCTTTAAAGCCTCATCATCCGTGACAAGGGTCGTCCTGCCGCGAAGACTGCCCGCAACCGTCTCCGACCTGTAAAACCGCATCGAGACGCACTTATATTTCCTGCAAAATTCTGGGATTGTGTCGTGAACGGCGCAGTAATACTTTCCTTCGTCATCGGCATCCATGAGGAACGGACACCACCCCTGCGCCACCTTCTTCTTATCGATATCGAAATCGCCGCGGAACGCCTTTAATACAACCGGATAAAACGTCTCATTTGAGATACCGTGAATTGCGGCATACCTGTCGGGACCCATAACCCCCGATACCTTCACGTACCGCCCCATACCCATACAGCATCTGCCGCAGAGAGTGCACTCGAATTCTGCCATGATTAAGTATCAATCCCGCGATATGATAATGTTTTTGCGGCATGTTTCGTGCCGGCGCCGCGCAACAATGCCGCGCAACAATTGTATTAATAAGAATAACAGCCAAAAATCAATTACATGAAAGTATGCATAATGTGCGGCGGCGAAGGCACAAGACTTCGCCCTCTGACATTTGAAAGACCCAAACCCTGTATTCCGATAGTAAACATCCCCTCGATACAGCATCTGGTCTCGCACCTCTCCAATCTCGGATTCAACGACATTATAGTTACAATCGGATACAAAGGCGAGGAGATACAGAACGCACTCGGCGACGGCTCGCTCTTCGGCGTCAACATCACCTATGTCCGCGAGGAAGTAAAGCTGGGCACCGCGGGCAGCGTCAAGAACGCCGAGGAATACCTCAAAGACTCCCCGTTCCTCGTCGTCGGCGGCGACCACGTAACCGATATCGACCTTCTCTCATTCTACAGGGAGCACATTAAAGGCGACAGTATACTCTCAATCGGACTCATAAGCATAGATGAGCCCTGCGAATACGGTATCGCCGAGATAGACGTCAACTACCACATAAAGCGCTTCCGCGAAAAACCCTCGCCCGGCGAGATCTTCTCAAATCTTGCAAGCACGGGTATCTACGTCTGCAACCCCGAGATCTTTGAGTATATCCCCAAAGACAAAAAATTCGACTTCGCAAAAGACCTGTTTCCGCTGCTGATGAAGAAGGGCGCTATCATGAAGGGCTGGCTGGCACGCGGCAACTGGTCGGATGTCGGAAGCCCCAAATCCCTCCGCGAGGCTGAACACTGGAAATTACAGGACATGCGCTATACCGACCTCCGCGGCAATGTCACGGTCAAGGGCGCACACGTCATAGGTCCCGTGCAGCTCGGCGATGCCGTCACAATCGGCGAAAACTCAAGGATAATCGGTCCCGTCTCGATAGGCAAGGGCACAAAGATCGGCGAAAACGTCCTGATAGGACCTTATACGAGCATAGGCGAGCACTGCAAGATTTCGCATGACTGCAAGGTCTTCTCATCATCCATATACAACCATGTCGAGATAGGCGGTCAGAGCACGATTTCGGGCAGTATCATAGATAATGACGCTAAGATAGGTCTTCTTTGCAGTATTGAGAACGATACCGTAATCGGTCCGAGGAGCATACTTAAAAACAGGACGGTAGTCCACTCGGGAACGAGAATCTGGCCCGAAGTGGTCATAGACGAAGGTCAGGTCGTAAAGGAATATGTCCTCAATGACGCCTTTGAGACCTCGCATTCGGGATCGTAAACATATCGGAAATAACCGAAAATCAAAACAATCAAAAATCAATCTACACTCCAAAATCAATCAATAATCCAAATTACTTTTTTACGATTTTATATGAAATTCCGGAGATGCAGAGATTTGCAGGAATTTCTAGGAATTTCTAGGAATTGCCGGTATTACCCGATGCTTCAAAAAAGAGGATTAATCGTAAGATTAATCGTATTTACTGGATCTGTGCGACCTGAATCTGTGCGTATTCGTATCCGTATTTGAGTTGGAGCATATCATCGGTCTTGTCGATGATAACCGCAGGTCTGAGAAGTGAGGCAGTGGTATTATCCCCGACCTTTGTATCCGTGGTGTTATATGTGATTGAAAGGGGAACAATCTGTCCGACCTGTGCCTGCGAGAAGTTGCCGCCGATAGCGCTGTATACGAATGCCGACATGTTATAGATCATATTGTCGGAGAAATCGAAGTTAACCCTTGCAACATCGTTTACGTGCATTCCTACCGTCTTTGCACTGATTGCGTTCAACTCCACATCGTATATGGCAAACTGCACGACTCCGTCACCCGCAACATAAGCACTTATCGGAACAATCTGGTCGGTCTCGATTGAACCGGCACGCGTGACATATTTGTTTGTAATTCCCGTGCCCGTATATCCCTGCTTATACATATTCTCGACTACGTTTGAGGATGTGGTAAGAATCGGTAATCCTTCCGCATAATATATCGTATAATCCAGTGCCACATAGTTTCCCGCTTCTGCGGCCTTGAATATTGAAAAGAACGAGAAAGTGAGTGAAAATCCCAATACACAAGAGATAAGGATGAATATTATAAATGCTCTCGACAGCGTCTTCTGCATGTCGGTCTTGTCTTTTTTCGTATTACCCTGTTTTGCCATCAGTATATATTTTTGCGTTTTATGAGATAAATAAATGTATATCTCACTCTTATACCGCCGCCGTTCTCAGAAAAATCGACACTTTTCGGATAAGGCATAAGGTGCGGACAAATTGACAAACAGACCGTTATTTCAGGTTTTTGGGACATTTCCCAAAACACGTTGAAATGCGGCATAACACCGGGTAACTGTCCCGCGGCGCACCGCCCGCACCGCCGCATGACTTACAATCGCGGGCAAATCACGTCAAAAACCGTACTTCTATATTTAATAAGAGCAACATTTAGATTAATGGATAAAAAACGAGTCTGCAACTACATGACTCACGATGTAACCACAATCGACGTAAAAGGGACTGCAAAAGATGTAATTGAGGCAATCCGCAAGTCAAACCATGACGGATTCCCCGTTGTCGACGGCAAAAAAGTCGTCGGCTATGTTGCGGCACGCGACATTCTCTTCGTCTACCCCTCGATGCCGATTGACAAGGTCATGAACAGGCATCTGATAGTCGCCGCGCCCGACATGAGCATTAACGATGCGGCAAGAGTCATATTCCGTTCCGGCATTCAGAAACTCCCCGTCGTCGACACCGACGGCAATATCCTGGGCATCATCTCCAACGCCGATGTAATCCGTTCCCAGATTGAGCATGTTTCGCCGGAAAAGGTCTTCAAATTCATTGAAACCATGAAGATGCTCCACGATGTCGACCCCAAGGTAAAGCGTGAGACCGTCCCCGTAGACGAACTTCAGCCTACGCAGTCCAAGATCTACGAGGATGAACTCGAAGGAAGAATCTACGAGATTCAGAAAGGTCTTGCCGAACCCATCATCGTGGTCAAAAAACCCGGGAAGTATATCGTCGTCGACGGTCACCACAGGGCTGTTGCGGCGATGCGGCTCGGCATTAAGGAGCTTGACGCCTACGTAATCGAGATCGATCAGGATGTCGAACTCGGTCTGGAAAAGACGGCTCAGCAGATGAATCTTCGGAAACTCGAAGACGTAAAAGTCCTCGATTACGCACGCCATCCGCTCGTTGAGGTAACCCACCGCCTCTTAAGGCAGAATGTGGATTCCAATGCCGATTCCGTGGACAAAGACGAGGATTCTGACTGAGCAAACCAATCAAACGTAACGGATCGAATGACAATCTCATTCGTCCGTTACTCATTGCTCAATTCACAGTCACCGGTTCGGAATGATAAATATTTAAATGCCGCTGTTAAAGATAATGTTTAACTCAAATATTGTTTAACGCAAAATATTGTTTAACGCATGTGATTAAAGGAACGTGATCCAATGGGAAAGAATGAAGGCAAAGGAGAAGGCAAAGGAGTCATGATAAAGGAAGTGCGGGAAGCACAGACTGTCCTGCTTAAGATTATCACAAATATTCAGCTTGCAATCTATCTGGTCATGATGATACTTCTTACAGGTGTCGTTATCTATACGGTATATCAGTATTTGATCTACCTGTTCACGGTCTTCGCCCAGCATAGTGTACTTGATATTGACGCAATACTCGGGGCATTCAGTTTCTTCCTCATAATACTCATCGGTCTTGAACTTATGGACACGGTCAAGTCTTTCGTCACCACGCATAAAGTCAATGTGAACATATTCATTACCCTTGCACTGATAGCCGCATGTCGTAAGATAATCGTCCTCGATCTCGGAAATGAAGGCGACGACCTGGAACTGATTGGTCTCGGCATCATCATATTCGCTCTGGCGGCAGGCTACTATATACTAAAAAAAGCGGATCTCTGTATTATTGACGGCACCAAACAGGATAAGTCCGATAAAAATGCGTGCCAATCGACAGAAAAGACAGATGATCAGCCTCAGCCGCAAGAGGATAAACCCAAGTCGGAGAATGCCGACTGAATAACGGCTGAATATTCAATCCTGCGCTGACACCCGAAAGCCCCACAAAATCAAACAAAAACAATCAAAATCCGAACAAAACCGATCAAAAACCAAAAAAACAATCAAAAGCAAACAAAACTTTTTTTGCCTAATCGATTCAAGTAAAAGCAGATATTATGAATATGAAAAATTCGCTTGTTCTCTTAATTCTGACCGTATTCGCCGCCGCTCTCATCTGCGGCTGTACAACCTCGCAGCCGGCGGGCTCATCCGCAGCCTCCGGCGATTTCGTGAATGTCCTCGATATTACGTCATCAAATCCCGAATGGCACACGAGTCCCGACGGTTCCTGCTATTATGTCTCGCAGATTGACGTGAAGAACATCGGCGGCAGCCCCGCAAAGAACGTAATGGTCAGATGCTACCTTAAGGATGAGTCCGGCAGCACAATCGGCAGTGACAGCCGCTATTTTGAGGTTATCGATGCCGGCGACCACAAGGCATTCTCGGTCAAAATCGACGGCGACTGCGGCGGCAAAGGCATATACACGATAACTGCGGTTGCAACCCATGAAAAGCAGTAATTACGACCGATACCTGAAAATCAAAAATAACAAAAAATAATTCTTTTTTATCTTACTGATTCTCTTACGGATTGTCTTATCGGTCTGACCTAAATATTATCGCACAGCCTCATCTCACGAGAGGAATGATTTCGCCGCAGTTCTTACAGATATCCCTGCCGCCGCCGTCACGGGCAAGTCCGACCTCGCTCTGACGGTAGCCGTCACGCTTTATGAGAAGCGCACCGCATTTCGGGCAGAACGTGTCGCAGCCCGCATGCCCCGCGACATTGCCGAGATAGGGGTAGTTGAGACCGGCAGCTTTCGCAATCGAATACGCCTTCTCAAGCGTCGAAAGCGGCGTTGCGGGCAGATTCGTCAGCTCATAATCGGGATGAAACCTCGTGAAGTGAATCGGCGTATTTTCGCCGAGATTTGTGCATACCCATTCGCAGAGCCCTTTCAGCTCGGATTCGGCATCGTTGAGCGTCGGAATTATCAGATTCACGATTTCGACATGCATCCCGCAGTCCTTTGCCGCCGCTGCCGAATCCAGAACGGGCTGAAGCCTGCCGCCGCAGACCTTCCTGTAAAAGTCATCGCTGAATGCCTTGATATCGACGCGGAACGCATCGATGATGCCTTTCAGGTCGCGGACGGCATCCACGGTAAGATACCCGTTCGTGACGTAGATTGTCTTTAACCCCTCTTCGTGCGCCGCGATTCCGATGTCGACCGCAAACTCGTGCCAGAGTGCCGGTTCATTGTAGGTAAAGGCAATACTTTTGCAGCGGTGTTCGACCGCGTTGAATACGGCTTTCTGCGGGCTTAAACCGTGAAGCGAGTCCGCGGTCGTGCACTGCGAAATCTCCCAGTTCTGACAGTGCCGGCACCTGAAATTGCAGCCTACGCCGCCGAGGGAGTATACCTTTGTCCCCGGCAGAAAATGATACAGCGGCTTCTTCTCTATCGGATCGACAGCCTCCACCGCAACCCTGCCGTAATTTTCGGCATAGAGGACGCCGTCTTTGTTGTAACGCAGTCCGCATATGCCGTATCCGCCGCTCTTAATAACGCAGCCGTGACTGCATAAACGGCAGACAACGTTGCCGCTGTCACCGCTGTTTCTGCCGCAGGAATTCTCCGCGGAGCAGTCCGCAGATTTGCCTGCGTAGTCGCCTGCGAAGTCAGCTCCTGCGCAACCGGCGCCCGCATCCCCTCTCCTCTCGTAAAGCCTTGCCTCGTGCATACGTCTCTATCTCTGATCTGTCGTCATAGGGAATATAAGTATACTAATAAGGGATAATAACCAAAGTTTTTCAGCATGAAAAAGATTGTTCTGTCGCTCGGCGGCTCTATTCTGGTTCCCTCACTGGAATCCAACAGAATCTCACAATATCGGGAAATACTCAGAGAATTATCCGCGAAATACAAGGTTTACGTCGTTGTCGGCGGCGGCGGAGAAGCACGAAGATACATAAATGCTGCGCGCTCGCTCAATATCGATGAAGCGACCTCCGACGAACTGGGAATCCTCATCACCCGCATCAATGCCTCGATGCTTATGTGGGCGCTCGGGGAAGACGCCTACCCCGACATCGCCGAGAGCTACACGGACGCGATTAAGTTCGGCGAAACCGGAAAGATTGTCGTCATGGGCGGCGTCACCCCCGGACAGACCACGGATGCGGTCGCCGCCGTTCTCGCGGAGAGGCTGAATGCGGACCTGCTCTTAAACATCACGGCAATCGACGGCATATACTCCGAGGATCCCAAGAAGAATCCCGCGGCGAAGAAATTCTCTCATCTCACCCCCGACGGACTCATCGATATTGTCTCCGGCGGCAGAATGGGTGCCGGCGCAAACAATATCATAGACCTCGTCGCCGCCAAGATGATTCAGAGAAGCTCGCTTTCGATGATTGTCATCGACGGCACAAAGCCAGAAAATATCCCCGATGCTCTCATAAGAGGCAAATTCGACGGCACTCTCGTGAGCACGGAAAATAAGAATATCCTGCCGCTCTGAGATACCCGACATAAATTTTTTTACAAAATCGCGGACGTAAACGCGAATACGGGTAAATCGGGCAGAGAAAAAGGATCGAATCGACATATTTTTTACCGACACGGCAGAATATATAATGTCACAAACAGGGGTAGTAGGGTAGCCTGGTCCATCCTAGAGCGTTTGGGACGCTTTGACGGCGGTTCAAATCCGCCCTACCCCATTCTTTTTAATAAATTCCGATGAAATCAATTAATAAAATCAAATTCCTACCGTTGTCATGAACCGCAAAACGTTATCCGAAATTCTCGCCGTTCTCAAAGAATCCTATCTTAAACCCGATACGAAACTCAATTTTCTCGACTTCGACAACCCCTTCCAGATACTTATAATGACGGTTTTGTCCGCGCAGACAACGGACAACAACGTAAACAGAGTCAAACCGCACCTTTTCTCAAAATATCCGACCTGCGAGGCTCTCGCGGACGCAAAGCAGGAGGATGTCGAGGAGATAATCAGGAGCACGGGATATTATCATGCCAAAGCGAAGAATATAATCGCGGCTTCAAAGATGCTCCGCGACGATTTCGGCTCCGAAGTTCCGAGAACCATCGAAGAACTGACCAGACTTCCGGGTGTCGGTCGAAAAACG
>JAFZMT010000125.1 GCA_017553245.1 Methanomicrobium sp. | reverse complement strand
TCCGAGGAGGGCGCATGGATTGCGATAAAAGCGCTTGTCTCCTCGGGAGTTGCGATGAGCATTGCGGGATCGTCGCGCCCCGCATCCGGCGCCGAACACAAGTTCAGCCACGCGCTCGACAAGATCTGCCCGAATACGGGTATGCACGGGGAGCAGTGCGGCATCGGCTCAATCATGACCATGTATCTGCACGGCGGCGACTGGCGCTGGATAAGAGGTGCGCTCAAGAGCATAGGTGCGCCGACGACTCCCAAGCAGATAGGCATCTCGGATGAGCAGGCTGTAGCGGCGCTCATGATGGCAAAGACCATCCGTCCCGAGCGTTTCACGGTTCTCGACATGGGGCTTGAGGAGAGCTGCGCCGAGAAACTTGTCGCCATGCTCTACAAGGAATGAGTAAACGAATCATAAACGAATCACTAAAAACCAAAAAATTACGATTTCAAGGATTTCAAGGATTTACGGGGAGATGAGGGGATATGACAAACACAAAGAATAACGCGAAGATAACGCTTATAGGAAAGGATCTTGCAAAGCCGGATCTGGAATTCATCTATAACGGCGACACTGCCGAGTGTGCGGAATGCTCACTGCACAAGGTCTGCAACAATCTGATTCCGGGACGCCGCTACAGGGTTCTGGGACTCAAGAACGGCGCCGTGCACACCTGCCCCGTGCACAACGGCGGCGTCTGTGCGGTCGAAGCAGTGCCTGCGCCCGTGCCCGTTCTTATTGACCGGAAACTCGCCATTCAGAACTCAAATATAACCTATGAGAACGACTGCACGGAGAGGCATTGCAGAAATCATCATCTCTGCTTCCCCGAAGGTCTTACCCTCAATGAAAAGTATCTGATAACCGAGATCGGCGACGATACCGTCACGGACTGCCTGAAGAACAGGATGCTCAAAAAAGTCCTGTTGATCGACGAATAAGCGCCGGCATATAAACGAAATCTACCCATACGCCCATTTTAAATCCGTTTTTAACCACCCGACTTTGCGCAGCCTCGTTTTCACGCCCGCCTTTCACTCCATTGCAAGTTCCGCAAGAGTAAACGCGGCTTTCTCTATCCTTTCACGCTCAAGAAGTCCGCAGACCAGATCGTCGGGTATTGACTTAAGCCCCCAGTAAGCGCCGCCAAGGGCACCGCAGACAGCCCCCACCGTATCGGCATCGCCGCCCATGTTAACGGCGTTAACAATCATCTCCTCAAATGAGGTCGAGTCCATGAAGACAGATACCGCCGCATGAGTCGTAAGCAGGGCATCCATATCGGGATTAATCGGGTAATTCCCGCGATTTGAAAGCATCTCAAAGACCTCCCCGTCCTCACACTGCATAAGTGCGGAGTCGAATGCGGCACGCCTGTCTCCGCCGCGAACCATGCGGCTTATCATCTGATTCACAAAAGCCGTGCATTCGCAGGCAATCGGATGCCGGTGCGTAATCTGCGAAGATCTTATGCTTACATCCCTCACAAGTTCCGGCGGATAAAATATCCCCGCCGGTGCGCCCCTCATGACGCTTCCGTTGCTTCGACCGCCGTTGCCGCTCCTTCCGCCGCGGGATTCGTAAAGCACGGTTGCGGCGTCTTTTTGGCAAACGGCGGATTCTTTATTGAGTTCCAACTCGAAGACAAACCGCGATGTCGGTCCGTAAAAATGCGGAGCGCACAGATACTCATCGATCATGCGTCTCAGAAAATCATCGCGGGAATAGCCGCGATTGTAAATCAGTGACTCGGCAAACGCCAGCGCAAGATAGGTGTCGTCGGTAACACTGCCTGCTTTCAGGTTGTGAACGCCTCCGGAAATAAAACGCGTAACGGGCACCGATTGCGCAGATAAACATTCCAAGGGCGCGCCCAGAGCATCTCCGACAGCCAGTCCGATAAGGCATCCTGCTGCACGCAAATAATATAATATAAAGATCACCAATAAAATATATGTTCTTAGGACAGTTACTTATTTTTAAGGAATGGTGAAAAATTGCAGAAAGAGGAACTACTACATCTACACATGCTTTTACTGCAGGTAAAGAAGTACTATGAAACAATAGACCACGAAGAAATTACGACTGCAAAATACGACAAATTAAAAATCTCTCCTGTACACATACACAAGAATAAAATCTGTCACAAGGAAGCCATTTTAGCGTTGGGCGAAGAACTTGTGAACTATATACACGCAAATCACTCTCAGACCGTGGAATACTCTGCCGGCAGTGCATCCGAAGAGGTTGCCGTTGAAAACTGACGGAACAGACTACAACACTATTTTAAGGGAATTAATTACCCTGATTTTATCAGACGCGGATACCTCCGCCGATGTCCAGAAACTGAAGGCGCAGGTCTGCAAAAAATACGCACTCGATACCTTCCCGCGAAATTCCGAGATATTTGCGGCGGCAAAGGATGATGAGAAGGAGAGACTGCGTTCGCTTATTCAGGTGAAACCCTCCCGAACCATATCCGGTGTTGCACCTGTCGCGGTGATGACGTCGCCGCATAAATGCCCGCACGGAATATGCCTTCCGTGCCCCGGCGGTCCCGAAAATCCGCTCTTTAAATCGCCGCAGAGCTACACGGGTGAAGAGCCTGCGGCTTTGCGGGCGCGACAGCTCGGATACGACCCCTACGTTCAGGTGCAGGCGCGGCTTAGGCAGTTTGAGGAACTGGGTCACCACATAGACAAAGC
>JAFZMT010000124.1 GCA_017553245.1 Methanomicrobium sp. | reverse complement strand
TTTTCATCGGGTGTTGCCCGAAAGGTATCTTTTTTTATCCGTGCATTTTATCCGTGCATTTCTCATAAAGGCGCAGGAATTATCAATTATCAGTCGGATATGATTATATCCGAAGGAATTAATTGAAAAATAAAGGTTAAGTGAGGAGAAGGGATAGGAGAGATGCAGGAGATTGCCGCAGTAAAATACGAGATCTCAAAGTCGCGGTTCTATGTGCATCTCTACCTGCTGGAATTTCCCGATGAATACGCCGATGCTCTCGCAATCCACGAAAAACTCTACAAAAAGGCGGCACATCACTGTGCGGCAATGCTCTTTAAGCTTCCCGACGGCAGGACAGCCTCCGAGTTCAGGAACGACGGCGAGGTGGGGCACCCGGGACGGACTCTTCTGAATATACTTGAAGTCAATGACCTGAATTCGCATGCGCTGATTGTTTCGAGGGTGTTCGGCGGCATTAAACTCGGACCCGCAGGTGTCACGCGGGCTTTTCGCGACAGCGGAGATATGGCGGTAAAGCTTGCGCGGAACAAAGATTAACGGCATTTGAGTGCAATGCGAGTGCAGAGTGAGTTCACATAGAGTTCACATTTAACATTTAGTTCACTTTTTGCGGAAGATGCCGTTTACCTCGGCACGGGGATAGCGGTCGCCGCGAACCTTAAGATCCCATCTGTGAGTCTGAAGAGATACGCATTCAAAGCCGCTGTCGCAGAACAGTTCGCGGACTTCGTCTTCCGTGAAAAAATGAGTCATTATGCCGTTTTTCTTCATGTAAGTCCGCGGCTCGGAGACGATGTCGCCGCAGGCTTTCATATCGGCGGCTTCAAACTCGGTAAAATAGAGAACGCCGCCCGTTTTCAGGACGCGGTTAAACTCCGCCACAATTGCGTCTCGGGTTTCTTTCAATGAATGTCCTATTATATGCCGCGCAAATATCACGTCGAAGGTCTCCGCCGCAAACATAAGATTTGAAGCATCGCCGACAAGGACTTCACCGCTCATCCTTGCGGTCAGATTCTGTTTTGCCAGCGCAGCCGCAGTCCTCGAAAAGTCGAATGCGAAGATATCCAGACCTTTTCCCTGCATTGCCAGAAGGGCCTTGCCGTTGCCGCATCCCGCCTCAAGAACCCTTGTCCCCGCCGGCAGTTTCGGGAGATCGACAATTCCCCCCCAGATATTTCCCGAGATCTGATACTGCCTCTCCCATGACTCGCGGGGTTCATGGGGTTGCGTATCGGTTTTCGCATCGGTTTTTGCATCGGTTTTCGCTTCGGCATCGTCAGGCATACACTGTCAGTTATGTTTTGTATTTCTCATAAAATAACAGGGTCTGGCGATTCAATTAACAATTCAATCAATGAATCGGTGATAAGGGGATTAATTGAAGGCTTGAAGGATAAGCCCCTTATACCCATGCGGTAAGCGGCATCTGATACGAGCCTGCGGTTACCTTGGCGGCAACGGTCGGCTGCTTCGGCTGCTCAATCTCGGCAACTGAAGTCGATGTGCTGTATCCCTTTAAGACGCTGTTCAATGTCATGATTGATATCGTATACATCCTGCCGTCTTCCATGCGGATATTGACGGCTTTCTTTGAAGCCGAAATCGAAGCAATCCCCGCAATGCCGTCCAGAATCTTTCCCCAGTTCTGACGCACCGTCCAGACATATGCCTGACCGCCGATATTGAGGAGTCTCTTAATCTCGGCAAAACTCACAACATAGATGCGGTTGTGAACGCCGATCTCAAGAACCTGTATCTTAACGCCGTTCCTGTCCTGCGCCGCATAACCGACTCTCTGAATATATCCCGCTCTTATCATTTTATTTCATCTCCGCGATTTTCATATTGCTGTTATTCGGGCGGGATTCATTCGCCGTATCCGGCGCTTTTATCCCCGCTCCCTGTCTGATAAGAGAATTGTCTCAGGGTATATAAAGTAACTAGCCGCGCGCGGTGCGAAAGTGAAATTTTTTGATGCGGCATCGGGTTGCGGCATTGCGGGCATCGGGCATACGGGGTTTGATTTTGATTTAACAGGAATTTTGCGGGTATTTGATGCGGGTTAATTTCGGTTAACGAGAGTCAAAGCGGGTTGATGCCGGTCGAAATGTGAGGGCGCAGGCGGGGATTGGCTCAACAAATTAAATTCAAGTACTTACTGCGCATATATCCTAACATGAGTCTCCAAAAATCGAGTGTGAAAAACTTCATGGGGCAGATGACATCCGAGCTGTCCAACCTTGCCGAACGCATCTCCGATACCGACATAGAGCGGTTTACATCCGAAATCCTGAAGGAAAGGCGGATATATCTTGCGGGCGCAGGTCGCTCGGGGCTGATTGCGCGTGCATTCGCAATGAGACTCATGCATCTGGGCATGGAAAGCTATGTCGTCGGCGAAACGGTGACGCCCGCGATGCGAAAGGACGACATGCTCATAATCATCTCGGGTTCCGGCGAGACCAAAACGATGATAGACAACGCCGTCACCGCAAAGAGCATCGGCGGTTTTGTATGCCTGATTACGGGGCACCCCAAGTCCAGAATCGCGGCGACCGCCGATCTTGTAATCACCCTCCCCGCGGAAGCGCCCGACGCGGAACTTGACAGCACCTACGAGATAAGGCAGCTCAAAGGCGAATCCAAATCGCTTTCAATGCCGCTGATGAGACTCGGAACACTCTTTGAGACATCGGCGCTCGTGTTTGCGGACGCAATCATAGCCTCGATAATCGAGATAAAGCACTGCGACATCAAAGAGGTCGTTGACAGATTCTCAAATATCCAGTAATCATATATTTTACAATACACTTTTCAATACATATGACCGGCAAACTATGACCGTGTCATACACGTTTTTATCTATTGAAAGACCATTTATAAATGGGACTAGTCCGGGTGGTTAGGCGTCACCTGTTGCCCGAAACCGTCATACGCGGGGGACGAAGTCTGTCGGGCGGCTTTGGCGACCTGCTTTTGAAACATACAACCCGACTGCGAAGCCTCGTCCTGAGAGATCAGTGTAAAAGACCGGCGCAATTCCGGAAGGAATTGTCCGCTTTGTATCGCGGGGACCGGTTCAGGCCCGGAAGGGAGCAGACTTACCGTGAACATCTGGTGCCCTCAGGGTTGCGGGGTGGAGAAGGGAAGATGCAACGGATTCAGGCACGCGATTCCCACCGACAGGCGTGTCCCAAGGTTTTTTAGGGTTTTTGGTCATCTATTTTGTGAATCATGTCATCTTGAAGATATTTGATTTTAATTAATTTCAAATCTAAAAAT